>CAZWNR010000258.1:0-6143 GCA_964635665.1 uncultured bacterium
CCCTTGGTTTTGCGCTGGGCCAGGGGGCTTTCCACGCCCATGGTCAGGTAGTAGCCAATGATCCTCTGTCGGTCGTCTTGGGTAGGGATGGCCTGGGCAAAGGCTCGCAGGATAGATTTTTCTAGCTCTGGCCACAGCAGCAGGGTGGCAAAGCCGCCGTAGAGTCGCACATCCAGGCTTTCGTACCAGCGATAGTCGATGCATTCCAGCACCGCAAACTGGCCCACGGGGTCGGCCTCGGTGGACGCACTCCACAGGGTGCCGCCGCTGGTCAGGTCGTAGAGTTCGTTGAACAGCGCCATCTTGAACCAGTCGGGCAGATCGGGCCTTTCCAAAATCGGCTGCTGCCAGGTGGTGATTTGTTGCTGCCAGTCCTGGTAATTCGTCAGTGCGGTATGAGCAATCGCCCTAGCATTGCGCCCGTCCCGCCCAAAAAAGTCCGTATAGCGACGGTAGGCGCTGACACCCTCGGCAAACTCCGTCACGGGCAAATCCCAGGCCAGGACGATGGGTATCTGCCGGGTTTCCCCCGGTTGCAGGGTAAACCGCAGGGCCAGGGCACAGCCGACTTGTTCCCCTTCCCCAGCGGCGTTGGTATCCAGCAGATTCATCAACCGCCCCAGTTTGGCCCAGGCGCTCCACAGGTCGGCCCCATCACCAGCCGGGTTCCAGCGCAGGTCGTAGGAAATTTCGATGTCCGAGTTATCCAGGGTGGCAATGCACCATTGACCGTCCCCCTCTTGGGGTTCCCGCTGACGCTGCCAGTCGCCGCTCATTAGGCAACCCTTGAGGCCGTCGGTAGAAATCAACTGCGTGTAGTTGCCCTGGCTTTGGCCAAGGGCGGGAACGTAGTCGTAGTAGGGGCTGCCATCGTCCCGCTGCTGCACTTCCGGGGATTTTTGCGTATTCGTAAACCAGCCCACCATATTCTGCCAGCTCACCATCACGCAGAGGGTGAGGGGCTGATCCGTGGGGTTGTGGGCCGTCCATTCAAATACCGCTACGGGGTAGCTGGCTTCCTGGTAGTTGTTTGGCCAGATGGGGGAAAACTGTTCACAGGTAATTTCCGCCCGAAACACGTTCTCGTAGCGGTACCAACTGCGGGGATAGAGGGCGTGGTACGTCCCGGTGGAACGTTCCGGTGTAGAAGCCGGATACCAATTCCAGGTCGAAAGCGTCCCGTCTTGAGGCGCTTCTGTACTCAAGGCATAGGCTTGGGTTTTCCCGCCGCTGGATTCAAACACGCTGAACTGGCAGCCCGCAAAGGTCTGGAACACATGCTCGCCGCCGTCGATGTGCCAGAGGTTGAAGTCTCCCCTGGGCGAGCGACCGATGCATCCGGCCCCAAAGCCCCCCAGCGGTGCCCCGTGCCAGGGGCCATCGTCTAAATTGCTGGCGTAGCGCACCAGGTAATGCTGATCCCAGCCCTGGCCAAGGGGCCACTGCCAGGACTGGATGGGGATTTGGGGACTTGGGGAAGCAGATCGTGATTCAGTCATCCCCAGATTTTACACGAGTATCCCCTAGGGAAAATTTGCGCCCAAGTCGCCCTAGGATTCGACCCAGCTTGCCCTAGGGTTCAACGATGACGGGGGTGCCCACCTGCACGCGGTCAAAGAACTCAGCGATATCGGCATTGCGCATTCGCACACAGCCATGGGACACCGCCTGCCCAATCAGTTCCTCCTGGGGTGTGCCGTGGAAGCCAATGACATTGTTGCCATCGCTCCAAAAGCCCACCCAGTGACGACCGAGGGGATTCTCTGGGCCAGGGGGAACCAATGCTCCGGTGAAGGGATGCCGCCAGGTGGGATCGGCCTGTTTGCGCTGCACCACAAACTGTCCGGTGGGAGTAGCCCACCCCTGTCGGCCTACGGCCACCGGATAGCTGACCCACAGCCGATCTCCGTCGTAGAGGTAAACCCGGCGCTCCGACAGGCGCAGCACCACATGGGTGGCATAGGCCGGATCGCTTTGCCGGGGCAGATGATCCGCCGCCTCTCCCAGGGGTACCCAGGGACGCCCTACCTCCGGCACCGGGTCTACCAAAGGCATCGGCCCATTGGGAGCCATGCCCCAGCCGGGAGCGCCCCACCCGCCCCACCCTAAACACCCGATGAGTAGGCCTAGCCGCCATGGCCGTCGTCCTGGTTTCCATCGCAATAGGCTTGGTGGTTTCATGGGAGTAAGCGATTGGTTTCCTAAGTCGGTCGGCAACACGATGCACAGGGTTCTACTGTAGAGACGCCATCCTTCAACGGCCTAGGCTGGTTGCCTGACAAAAACCCGTGCAATGGGAGCGACAACCGTGCCCCTACAGCCCCTAGATAATGTAGGGGTCAGGTCTCCTCACCCGTTAATGACTCTGGGTTCTGGCAAGTTTTGTCAGTCACCTAGGTTCCCAGCACCTCACCATGGCAACCCAGTTCGGTTAGGGCCTACTTTAGATGGGCATGGCAACTTTGGTAGAGCCGCGAGCCAAATTCCAGTTGCAGCATTAGTCTAGCCGTTTGTTTGGGTAGACCACCCCGGTGTAAACAGTAGGGATCGCCCATGAATCCTGCCCCCGCTGGCCCACAGATTGCCATCAGCTTATCTGCGCCATAGAAAGCTATCAGCTTCGCCTCTTGATCGGGGTAGATTTTGCCGCCTCTCAACTGTTGTAGCCATCCCCGGCGTTTGTGGCTTCCCTTCAGATAGCTGTGGGGGCCACTATCGCGGTCTACCTCGGTTAAATAAAAGAAAAACTTGACGTTTCTATAGTCGTTAATATCGCAGTGTAGGTATCGAGTATAAACAATTTCTGATGATGGATTTTCAGGAAATGTCCAGAGTAACTCGCTGCGGTAGTAAACGGGATCGTGGCCGATATATCGTTTTGCTAGGGCTAAAAGGAGTGGATCACTTTTCAGGGATAGCACAACCTCACACCTCTCGATGTCCTGCTGATAGCTGGCCACCTGGTAAGGCTGGTCACCGTTGCGCTGTCGAGCCGCCTCTAGGCTATCAATCCATAGTGGTTTATGGCGATTACGGTTACCGTAGCAGGGGGTCGTAAAAGCAAAGGTCAAAATTTGCTGAATCTTTTCGTCACATAGGCTGAGCCCCGTGTAGTACCCCTCAGAGGCCATGACCTCAGCACAAATCGAGGGAGGATCGGCGATGACAACATTTGCGGTGTTTTGAGGAAAGTCTTCCTCAGGGCCAAAAGAGCTGGATCGCCCGACCCATTCTCTAACGACCACAAACCGCGCTAGCCATGTCATGAGTAAGAAATGTCTATCTTCTCTAGCGATGCGCCAAGTGTCTTGGCCTCGCGCAATCATCTTACGGAGATAGGCTGAAGTCTGAGATCGAATGGCTTGCATCTTCATTTCTCCTGGAGTAGGTTAAACCGTGGATGTGGATATTGCTTTGACGCATCAGAGCGCACAGGGTTCGATTGTGACAATGGAGAATGGTCGTCTTACTATTTCTATAAATTTCTTCTGGTTCTAGATCAGGGGCTGCTCGGGCAATCTAGAAAGCAAGATATAGCGGTTCTCGATAGCGTGATATCTGATTGGCGAACAAAAATCGATGGTTATCACCCCAACTCCTCGCCCCAAGGCCGAGGGAAATCGATCCAAGTTACTAGATTTAGATCTCCCCAGTACCGAGCTTTTTAAGCTTTACTCTGCACCCTCATTATTTAGGGAAATAATGGGATTATCGTAATATCCTTGACCAGACGAAGTCTTCGAAAAAACTAGGGCGTATGATCCACAAAAAAGTAACTATTACTCGTCAGTTATCTACCCGTTGGTCACCGTTAGAAACGGATGTTAGGCCACATTAGATGATGCAAAAATAGATTATGCTGACTTTCCGTTAAGACGATGCTTAATTATCGTAAACAGAATGATGCACTTCAGATTCGAATCTGAGGATGATAAAACGCTCTTGAGTAGTCATAGGTCTTATCCATCAAGGGTTCTAGGAGTTTGGCGCATGCTAGGCGGGAACTTAATTGGCTATGCCAACATCAGATAAAAGCTATCTAAGGCTTCACTGCCCCAAATTTACCCGGTATATTCGCTACGAATCATCCTTCAAAACCGTCTTACAATGAGAAGATGCAAGGATTAAAGTTTAACCTCCTCTAATGGAGGCGTCACGATTGAATGATGAAATTTACTTCAGATTGATAAAACAATGAAAAGCGTATAGTTCCGATAAGCACCGTTGATAAAAATAATAAAAAGTGTATGATTCCGATACAGCGGCTTCTAGGTAAGTGAGGTATAAATTCAGATCTTAGATTCCTAAGTAGCAAGGGTCTCAAGAAATGCTATAAACACCACTAAAGTGATTCGGATAGATGGATAAAGATCGTCGGTTAGCCCCTGTAATCTAACGGCCCACAATCGTCCAGAGTGATTGAGATCTTGGCATTAGATCCCTAATCGGTGTTTGGGCTTCCACTACCCCATCGGCGACGAGGCGGCGACTAGCTTGAAATGGCTTGACGGCCCGGTCGGTGCCGGGGCCAAAAACACCATCGGACACGGAGCTCATGGGGCAAACCTGTTGGGCACCATGATGCCCAATGCCACCTATGTCGCCTATGGTTTCGACCTCCTGATGGCAAGCGCCGATTAGAAGCGCTTGGCTATGGGGGCAGGCCTTTTTTAAGGACTTCTTGGAAGGCTAAAACTGATAGCCAACGTCGGTGAAGTTGGTGATGAGAGCGAGGTTAGCGTGCTCCAAGCTAGTGACTAACCAAGGCACATCCTTGCACAGGCGACGTTCATGGAGGTTGAAGAGGATGGAAAATCGGCGCTCTAGCCAGGGCTTGGCCTTGGAACAGAACAGCACAATCCGCAGCAACAGCCCCATGGTAAGGGTGTAGCCAATGTCTTCGATCAGGTGGCAATAGCGGCGAAATACGGGCCGTTTAGGGGTATCCACCACTAAAAAGTTGAGCACTTGACGGCAGGTTTCGACCAGAATGAAGTCGTTAATGGGTTGATTATCAAACTGGGGCAGGGTGTCGTACAGATGTTGGCGCAGGGTGCGGGTGAAATGGTTGCCGCTGTACTTAGGATCGCTGGCGGCAATCGGCCCCATTAAATAATCGACAAACTCGTCTTTGAAGCTGCCGAAGGATTGGGCCGTTTTGCTATAGGTGGAAAACCAGCGGGCCAGATCCTTTTGGGTACGATGGCCATCTACCTTTCCCGTGTAGTAGCCCATGGCTTGCCGAAAGTCGGCGGTGGGAAGCAGCGTTGGGTTAGCCATTTTGATGTCTTGGCCTCCATTGCCGAGGCTACCGTGGTAGCGGGCTAGGCGAAGGGCCAGATCGAGCTCGGCCTTGCGACGCAGATCGCCTACGTTTTTGGCCTGCTCTTGGTCGCTGTCTTTGGTTAGCAGACTGCCATCATACAAAAATGGATAGTTGGAAATGCGATCCCCTAGGGGCTGTTCCTCGACCGCATCCTTAGCGGTTGTTCCCCGCCTAGGCTCACTCAAGATTTGGCGCAACCGTCCTAGGGCTGCGTACTGATCGCTGGCCACAAAGGTCTTGATCAGCCCTCGCAGTCGCTGCACTTCTAGATCGGTGGTAGGGGGAAAATCTTGATCAAAGAGCCCAATCAGTTCAGGGATAGCCCAGTGCTCGCGAGGTTGGGTATACCAGAGGTTGATGAGGGTGTAGCAACAGCGGTTGAGCACGTACTTAAACTCGCGCTCTGCGGTCGGCTCCTTCGCCAGGGTAAACAATGCCCGCGCTACGGTGTTGTCGGGGTGGCTCGCCCCATCTACCAGCAAATGACGAAACCGCTCTAGTAGCGCCTCAGGGGGTTCCTGCTGACGCCAGTGCTGCAAATATTGGTAGATAGAGTCCTCCAAGCTTGCCGGAGGACGGTTGGAGTAATCGGACCAAGAATCGAGGGAGTCCCAGGGGCTCATGGCAATCACCGGAGGGTCATCAATGGCCACAAAATAGAAGCATTACCCTGCCACCAGTGACCCCGTTGATGCAACCTGGTACATTGGTAGCCTATTGCTATTAAGTTGCTTGAATTTTAGACTTTGGACTATATTACCCCAACTTTTCAGCAATATTGCGGTAGTCACACTACAAAATATCTGCAATTTCTAGG
>CAZWNR010000259.1:0-6121 GCA_964635665.1 uncultured bacterium
GTTGTCCATGCCCACGGAGGACAGGTAATCCACCGCTGCACCGAGGGCAATGGCTTCGGCAATGGCTGGGGTACCCGCCTCAAACTTATGGGGCAGGTCGGCGTAGGTAGAGTGGTCGAAGTACACGTCGGCAATCATTTCGCCACCGCCCAGGAAGGGAGGCATCTCCTGAAGCAGGGCCAGCTTGCCGTACAAAAAGCCGATGCCCGTGGGGCCGCACATTTTATGGCCAGAGGCCACGAACCAGTCGCAACCCATGGCCTGCATATTCAGGGGCAGATGGGGCGCACTCTGGCAGCCGTCGATCAACACCTTGGCTCCGTAGCGATGAGCCAGGGCGATAATCTCCTCCACTGGGTTAATGCAGCCCAGGGCGTTGGAAACGTGATTCACCGCCACCAGACGGGTTTTGTCGCTCACCAGGGAACGGTATTGATCTAGGTCAAATTCTTGGGTGTCCGTCAGCCCCACAAACTTCAGGACGGCCCCGGTGCGCTGGGCCACAAACTGCCAGGGCACCAGGTTGCTGTGGTGCTCCATCACCGAAAGGATGATTTCGTCCCCCGCCTTCAGCGCACTCATCCCCCAAGAGTAAGCGACGAGGTTAATGGCCTCGCTGGCGTTGCGGGTAAAGACAATCTCGTCCCGACTGGCGGCGTTGATGAAGGCCGCCACCTTATCCCGCGCCCCTTCGTAGGCATCCGTGGCCCGCGCACTAAGGGCATGGATGCCCCGGTGAACGTTGGCGTTGTCGAGCTGGTAATAATGGTTCAGCGCCTCCAGCACCGCCCTCGGCTTTTGGGAGGTGGCCGCATTGTCGAGATACACCAGCGGGTGATCGTTCACCGCCTGATGCAGAATCGGAAAGTCGGCACGAACCTTAGCAGCTAGGGAAAGTTCTTGGGCGACGGTCATGGGAGGGCAAGGGGTGGATGGATATAAATCTGGGGGGATGGCCGAGGGGTTGGGGCGCACTGCGGTGCGCCCGTACGGAGGGCTGGGGGTGAGGGCAACCTACGTCCACTGAGTAATCCGTTTGGCCAAGGCGGCTCGCAGTGATTCTAACGGGATCCGCTCTAGGATTTCCATGGCGAAGGCATAGATCAGCAACCGCTGGGCCTGGTTGGCACTAATGCCACGACTTTGCAAGTAGAAAATCTCGTCGGCCTGGAGCTGGCTGATGGTGGCTCCGTGGGCGCATTTCACATCGTCGGCCACAATTTCGAGCTGGGGTTTGGTGTCCACCCTAGCCTTGTCCGACAACAGCAGGTTGCGGTTGAGCTGACTGGCACTGGTTTGCTGGGCCTTTTGGGCCACCACCATGCGCCCGTTAAAGACGCTGTGGGCCTTACCGTCCACAATGGCCTTGTGCTGCTGCTCCACGGTGCCGTGGGGATGGCTGAGGGCCACCAGACTATGGGTGTCGGCGTGTTGGCTGTCGGTGATGGCCCCTAGTCCATAAAGCTTGGTGGTGGTTTGCTCCCCGGTTTGGTAGATTTCCCAGTTGTGACGGGCCAGCTTGGCCCCAAAGTCTGCCGCTGTGCCGACATACTGGCTATCGCGAGCCTGGGTGACAACCGTTTTGCCGATGTGGTAGGTGCCTGTGCCCTCCCGCTGGATGCGGCTGTGGGTAAGTTGGGCATTGGCCTCTAGCCAGATTTCGGTGATGGTATTGGTGAGGTTGAGGTTGTCCCCAGTACCCCAAAAGTCTTCTACGAGGGTCAGCGCACTGCCCGTTTCCGCCACCACCAAACAGCGGGGTTGAGCCAAGGTGTCTTGGCCTTGTTGGACGTAAAGAATCTGTACCGGAGTGTCGATGACCACATTGCGGGGCAGATAGATCACTACCGCATCCTGAAAACCAACGGTATTCAGAGCCGTAAACACCTCATGGCCGCCGCTGGCTTGGCCCAAGCGATGCTGCAATTTAGCCATCAGGTCAGCGTTTTGGCTCAGTAGTTGTAGGCTACCAACCGTTGCGCCCTCCGGCAGTTGCTCCAGTTGAGATAGCTCAGCGCTAAAAACGCCATTGACCACGACGACTTGCGCCCCGGTGGTTTCGGGCAGACGCATGGGATCAATGGCCGTTTCCGGAATGGTTAGGGTCTCTGCGGCGGCGAAATTCACCGACAGCAGGGCCGAGAGATCGGTGAAGCGCCAGTCTTCCTGGTGGGTGGAGGGGAAGGTTTCTTCCTTCAGCAGCGCCTCGGCACGGGTGCGGAGATCGGCTAGGGCTAGGTCGGCGGGGACGGCCGCTTTGGCGGTGGCGATCAGCGCCTCGAGATAGGCATCTCGTTGCTCGGCAAGGCTAGCCGAGGTGGGGATACTCAGGGTTGCGTTGAGATCAGAAGAATTTGTCATTACGCCACAGTCTCCGCACGATGTTCGGCCAAAATCCATTCGTAACCGCGAGATTCCAGCTCTAGGGCTAGTTCTTTGCCGCCCGTGGTGATGATGCGCCCCTCGGCCATCACGTGAACGTAGTCGGGCACGATGTAGTCCAGCAGCCGCTGGTAGTGGGTGATCAGCACCACGGCATTGTCGGGGGTGGTGAGCTGGTTCACGCCGTTGGCCACGATTTTGAGGGCATCGATGTCTAGGCCGGAGTCAGTTTCGTCCAAAATGGCCAGGTCAGGTTCTAGCAGAGCCATTTGCAGAATTTCGTTGCGCTTTTTCTCGCCCCCAGAGAAGCCTTCGTTGACGCTGCGATCCAGGAAAGAAGCGTCCATTTTTACCACCGACAGCCGCTCGTCCAGCAGGTCATCGAAGTCAAATACGTCAATTTCCTCTTCACCCCTAGCCTTGCGGTGGGCATTGTAGGCCACCCGCAAAAAGTCGCGGTTACTCACCCCAGGAATTTCCAGGGGGTATTGAAAGGCCAAAAACACCCCAGCGGTGGCCCGATCGTGGGGTTCCAGTTCCAGAATATTTTCACCTTTAAAAATCATGTCCCCGGCGGTGACTTCGTAGTCAGGGTGGCCCGCCAACACCTTAGAAAACGTGCTCTTACCAGACCCGTTGAGGCCCATGATGGCGTGGATTTCCCCAGCCCGTACCTCTAGGTTTAGCCCCTTCAGAATTTCGGTACCGTCCACAGTGGCATGGAGGTTTTTGACGGAAAGAATGATCTCACTGTTTTCGTTAATCATGGTGTTGGGGTGATTGGCAATATCCAGTAGGCTTCAGGGCAAAAAATTAATTGTCAACATCGTTGATTCGTAGGGTACATTCGCGAAGCAATGCACCATCCCCGGCGAATTCCTCGAAGGTGCATTGCTGGCGCGAATGCACCCTACGGGATTTCCGGCCCCCCTCTCCTACGGAGAGATGAGCGGGGGGTGAGGGCTACCCGACGCTGTTTTCGAGTTTGAGGGCCAGCAGCTTGTCGGCTTCGGCGGCAAATTCCATCGGCAGTTTGTTGAACACGTCGCGACAGAAGCCGCTGATGATCATCGACACCGCATCTTCGGGGGAAATACCGCGCTGGGCGAAGTAGAAGAGCTGGTCTTCCCCAATTTTGGAGGTGGAGGCTTCGTGTTCCACCTGGGCGGTGCTGTTTTGCACCTGGATGTAGGGGAAGGTGTTGGCGCTGGAGGTGTCGCCGATCAGCATGGAGTCGCACTGGGAGTAGTTGCGGGCTCCTTCGGCCTTGGGGCCAATTTTCACCAGACCGCGATAGCTGTTTTTAGACTTGGCGGCAGAAATCCCCTTTGAAACGATGGTGCTCTTGGTATTTTTGCCCACATGCACCATCTTGGTTCCGGTATCGGCCTGTTGCAGGTTGTTGGTCAGCGCCACAGAGTAGAACTCGCCTACGGAGTTGTCACCCACCAGCACACAGCTGGGGTATTTCCAGGTGATGGCGGAACCCGTTTCCACCTGAGTCCAGGAGATTTTGGAGTTCTTTCCGGCGCAGAGACCGCGCTTGGTGACGAAGTTGTAGATGCCGCCCTTGCCGTTTTCGTCTCCGGCGTACCAGTTTTGCACCGTCGAATAATTGATGGTGGCATTGTCGAGGGCGACCAGTTCCACGATGGCGGCATGGAGCTGGTTGCTGTCGTACATGGGGGCGGTGCAGCCCTCTAGGTAGGTCACCGAACTACCGGATTCCGCCACGATCAACGTGCGCTCGAACTGGCCGGAGTCACCGTTGTTGATGCGGAAGTAGGTGGACAAATCCATCGGGCAGACGGTGTCTTTGGGAATGTAGACAAACGATCCGTCACTGAACACCGCCGAATTGAGAGCCGCGAAGTAGTTGTCGCCAATGGGCACCACGCTACCCAGGTACTTTTCCACCAGATCGGGGTGCTCCTGAATGGCTTCCGAAATGGAGCAGAAAATCACCCCCACTTCCGCCAGCTTTTCCTTGAAGGTCGTGGCCACAGAAACGCTGTCAAAAATGGCATCCACCGCCACGTTGGCCAAGCGCTTTTGCTCGGAGAGGGGAATGCCTAGCTTCTCGAAGGTATCCAGGAGGGTGGGGTCTACCTCGTCTAGGCTGCCCTTTTTCTCTTTAACCTTGGGAGCCGAGTAGTAAATGATGTTCTGGTAGTCGATGGGCGGATAGCTGACGTTCGGCCACACGGGTTCCTGCATCGTCAGCCATTTACGGTAGGCCTTGAGGCGAAACTCCAGCATGAATTCCGGCTCGTTTTTCTTGGCGGAAATCAGCCGCACCACATCCTCACTGAGGCCACGGGGGATGACATCGGCCTCAATGTCGGTGGTAAACCCGTACTTGTAAGGCTGGCTAACAAGGGACTGAACAGAAGCACTCATAGACTCGACTCTCTGGACGGCGGCTCGGTCAACGGGGTTTGGGCTTACTGATACTTGCTGGTTTCGGCGCGGATGGTCTCAAAGGAAATCTCCTGCTGATCCCCAGCAAAGGGGTTTTCGGGGGTGAGAAAGAGCATACAGTGGCACTCCTTGCGCTCCTGCATGGGCACACAGGGGCAGTTCCAGTAGATGGACTTCACCTCCGCCTCTTTGTCCTCGTAGTGGCGACAGGGACACAGGGGGGAACCCAGGTCATCCTTATGTTTGGCCAACCCTTCCAGCACCACCGCCGTCACACCGGGATCTGCACAGAAGTAGGTACCCGTGCGCTTAGCGTAACTTTGGGCAAAGCTTCGCATCATTTCGAGGTTTTTGTCGGAGGCTTGGGTGGGAGGGGTAACAGTCATCGCAGAACAAAGATATGGCTACACAGCCCATTAATTCTATACAATTAAAGCAACATTTAGGTTGTCTAACTCAATCTTAGATTAGTTTAGCAACATTGATGTTGTCAAAGTATGCAGTCCTTCACGTTGGCCGATGCCATGACCTTTGTGCAGCAACCCTCCTCCACCAAGGACGACATCCTGGTCTACCTGCTAAAACAGGGCGAAGCCACCGCCCAAGCCCTGGCAGAACATTTTGAGGTCAGCGCCCAGGCCATCCGTCGCCACCTCAAGGATCTGGAAGCGGAGGGGTTAATTGAGCATCGGGCCGTCCATGAGGGTATGGGCCGCCCCAATCACCTCTATCGCCTCAGCAGCAAGGGGCGCGACCGCTTCCCCGCCCAGTACGACGAGTTCGCTATTTCCCTGCTCGATACCCTGGCGGAAACCGTGGGTAAAGACCAGGTGGGTACCATCCTGCGCAAACAATGGGAGCGCAAAGCCCTGGAGTACCGAGATCAGGTGGGATCAGGCACCGTGGCGGAACGGGTGGCTAAGTTGGTGAAGCTGCGTCAGGCCGAAGGGTACATGGCCGAGTGGCATGAGGTCAATCCTGCTGAGATGCAGCCCCACGTCGCGGTGGATCATCCCGGCCCCTGCTACATCATCACCGAATACAACTGTGCCATTTCCCACATTGCCGAGTCTTTCCCTAGCGTCTGCGGCCATGAACTGGAAATGTTTCAACTGGCCTTAGCAGATTGTGCCGTGCAGCGCACTCACTGGCTAGTGCAGGGGGAGCATCGCTGCGGCTATCTGATTTCCAGGCAGAAAGCCTCGTAAAACCACCCTCAATCGACCCGTGCCCTCCATCGGGGCTTCCCAAGCAACATTTCGGCACCGTTCCGTAGCTATACCCCCGATTTGGGCATCCATCGAGCTAGCCACCCCCA
>CAZWNR010000260.1:0-6093 GCA_964635665.1 uncultured bacterium
TGTACTTTCCCTTCGCCATCTTCAACCTAGCCAGCCCCATCCTCTCTCTGCTCTACGGCATCACAGGCTTCAAAATCGAAAAGCTACCTGCGGCTGCGGAGTAATGGGTCGTCCTAGGTTTGGGACTCCAGCTTCTACGCCCATCTTTTAAACGCAAATCAATGCAAAGGTTCTTCAAGCTTAACCTGCACAATTTGTATTTTCTCCGATGATGAGTTGAGTCATATCAATCACCAACCTGTAACTCAACTTGATTACTCAATTCGCAATAGCCAACCTATTAAATTCAGTAGAAAAAACATGGGAACCGAACAACAATCAGGGCCGCTCGTCATCATTGGGGGCGCAGAGGATCGAGAGGGCGATTGCCTTGTGCTGCGGGAGTTTGTGCGGGCAGCGGGCGGCGTAAATGCCAACATTGCCGTGATGACTGCCGCCACCGAATTTCCGGAGGAGGTGGGCGAGACCTATGAGAAAGCCTTTACCCGCCTGGGAGCCAAGGTCGTCAATCTAGTGCACACCGGGCGGCGCGACGACTCCGAAGCCAGCCACAACTTGCGCTACGCCGAGGAAGCCACAGGAATTTTCTTCACCGGGGGCGATCAGTCGCGGATTGTAGATTTCATCAAGGGCACAACCTTGGATCAGATTATTCACACCCGCCATAGCCAAGGGGCCGTGGTGGGCGGCACCAGTGCGGGCGCAGCGATGATGCCCGACCAGATGATCTTGGGCGGTGCATCGGTCTCTAACCCCACGGTGGATGCGGTGGAAATTGGCCCTGGCATGGGCTTTATGCCCGATATTGTGATCGATCAGCATTTTTCCCAGCGGGGGCGGCTCGGTCGGCTGCTGGCGGCCTTGGTGCTAGAGCCCGCCGCCCTCGGTCTGGGTATCGACGAAGATACGGGCATTGTGGTGCGGGGTGACGAGTTTGAGGTCGTGGGCTCTGGATCCGTTACCGTGGTAGACGAATCTACCGCGACCTATAACAACCTAGAGGGGCTATTGAAGGACGAGCCGATAGCCCTGTGCAATGTGAAGCTGCACATCCTACCCCAGGGCTATCGGTTCAACTGGAGAACCCACGAGCCGCTGATCTAGCGATTCAATCTAGCCCTCAATCCTCGGCATGTCATGAGCTTCAGCCAATGTGATAGGACTGGCAACATGGCCCCAACGGCTTTGTTGCCTACAACAATGTTGGCATGGTTTCATCTTGGGCAGAGTTAACCTTATTGGTAATCCACGCCGACTGGTAGGGTTTGAGGATATAGACCATATCTAAATCGGCAAATTTGTCGCCGCTGATGAGGTCAAACCAGTCGTCGGTGCTGACGAGATTGAGGTCGCTAAAGCGCAGTTCCTGGGGTTCGTCGCTGAGATTGTGCACCGAGAAAATGCTTTGGTCTCGGGTGAGGCTCTGTCGCCAGAAGGCAAAGAGTGATCGGTTCAACGGGTGCAGGGTGTATTGGGTGGCGTTGGGATGGAAGGCGGTTTGTTGGCGACGAATTTTGATCAGTCGGGTGAGTTCTTTGAGCACTTTGGCGTGGGGCGTGGTGGGGTCGGCTAGGGCAGTTTCCAGGGCTTCTAGATCCCACTTGTAGCGATTAATCGTACGGTTGTGGCCTGTTTTCTCCACCCCCTCCGTATAGTTGTGGGTGGCGAGCAGGCTGTGAATGTAGAAGGCGGGAATTCCCTCCAGGGACATCATGATAGTTTGGGAGCAAAGGAACCGTTCCACCTGCCATTGGTCTTCCCCCTTTACCGTTCCCTTCAGGGCATCGAACAAGGAAATGTTGATTTCGTAGGGAGATTGGCTACCATCGGGGCGGGTGCGCATACTAATTTTGCCGCCGTGGTTACGCATGGTGTTTAGCAGTTGCTCGTACTCGTCGTCGGTGAGTAATCCTTCGGCGGGTCTCATGCCAATGCCATCGTGGGAGGCCGTGAAGTTGAAGTAGGCGCAGCCAATGGGGGCCGGAGGCATACTCATCATCCAGGTTTTTAGGTGGTCGGAACGCCCCTGCAAGAGCGCATTCAACAACAGCGGTGGCAGGCTGAAGTTGTAGATCATGTGGGCTTCGTTGCGGTTACCGAAATAGCTGAGATTTTCTCGGTTGGGGACGTTGGTTTCGGTAATTAGGGCAATGCCGGGATCGATCATTTGCAGAATTTCGCGGAACAGGCGCACCATGGCGTGGGTTTCGGGCAGGTGCATACAGTTGGTGCCCCGTTTCTTCCACAAAAAACCCACTGCATCGAGGCGAATGTAGCGCGCCCCGGCCTGTACGTAGGCCAGAATAATTTTGACGTACTCGATCAGCACATCGGGATTTTCAAAATCCACATCCACCTGGTCAGCGCTGAAGGTGGTCCACACATGGCGCACGCCCTCCCCTGTTTCGATGGGGGTTAGCAACGGCGAACTGCGAGGCCGCACCACCTGGGAAAGATCTTCGCTGGGGTCGCCCGTGACAAAATAATTGCGCCCTGGCAATTCCCCAGCCTTAAACTGTTGAAACCATTCGTGCTGGCTGGAGACATGGTTAATCACCAAGTCGACCATTAGATTAAAGTGCTGGGCAATTCGTTTCACCTGTTCCCAGTCGCCCAGTTCTGGGTTGACTTGGAGGTAGTCAATCACCGCAAAGCCATCGTCGGAACTGTAGGGGAAGAAGGGCAGAATGTGAACCCCTGTGACCGTACCCTCTAGGTATTTTTCTAAAAATTCCGCCAGCACCGCTAGGGGTGGGCGCTGACTATCTACGACACTGTCGCCGTAGGTAATCAGCAGCACATTATTGTGATTCCATTTTTTCAGGTTTTCCTTGCCAGAGGGGCAGAGGGTACCTTGAATGAGATCAAAAATTTCCGTTGCCAACCGGGTAGCAACGTCTTCTGGGTAGATCTTTTGGAGCAGGGGTTTCAGTTGGTTGGACACTTGCTTAAAAATGAGATGATGATCTGGCGTAACAGCGTTAGCCATGGCAGGGGATGACAGATTCCACGCGGGAACACTTTCCTCCTGGGTGGGGAAATGGGTGCGTTGGGGGGGCACCCGTGGTTGTTTTTGGGCACGGGCCATGGCGATGTCTCCTCTCTATGAATAAAATTTATGGGGTAGGAATTTAAGTCAAAATAGATACCTGAGGGATAAAATGTCCCCCTCCCTGGATTAGGCGGTTCTTCTGATCCAACGTCCGCCAAGCGTGCTTCAGTCATCTTGCCGATTCCATTAGGGCTGGGGCAAGGGCTGCCGCTGTTTTTAGCATTACCTTGAAAATATTGTGATGTTATGGTGCTTGAGATAGAGATGTTCCGTGGATATCTCTAGCGTTCCCAGGCCATACCAAAACCATCACCCTAGCCTGATCTAGGGATGACCCCCCATAATTGGCCTGCCTTAGGGGGGTGAGAGGGCTGCCACCAGGTGACGATGCGGTGGCATTGATATCTCGTAGGTTGGTTGGCGCGTTCAGTCCAATTGGTAGGGTGCATAACGCCAAGGTGAGGCTAGCGCGCTAGCCTCAGCGATGCCCGACGGGCTATACACGCAGCAATACACCACCCAGAGCCTTTGCCAGAGAAACCAGACCCAACATTTTAGACCTGACGCGCTACTACTTTGGAGATGTGTCAGGCAATCAGGGTGTTGGCTGACTGCGGGTTGTCTAACCAGGCGATGAAGGGCGCAATAGACGATCCGTGGGTAAGGGCGAGAAAAACGTTATAACTTTCCGCAGAATTGGCCTGAATGATGGTTTAGGAGCTATGGTGCAATCTACGGTAAGCCCTCGGTTTTTCATCATCTTTTCGTAATGTTGAGAATGAACTGGGGCCGCATAGCTATGGGGCAAAACCATGCAGGATGATCGCCTAGAGCGCGTGATCTTAGTCATCAATCACGACGCTGACCAAATTGCAACGGTACGGCAAGTGCTGGATGCCAAGGCCGATCAGTACCACCTACGGGTGATAGACAGCGGGGCAGCAGCCCTAGCATGGTTGAAGTCTTCAGAGGTGTCCCAACCGAGTCATCGTCCAGACCTCATTTTGCTGAACCTAGATTTGCCCCACCAGAACAATCTAGCGATGTTGATGGATCTCAAGGGCGATGCCGATCTGCGGCGTATTCCGGTGATTGTCATCTCGGAATCGGGACAGATGGACAAGGTGTTTCAAAGCTATTTTCACCAAGGCAACTGCTACGTAACCACCAGTACCGATACGCAGCAGTTAGCGGCTATTATTCAACAAATTGAAAGCTTTTGGCTAGGAATTGTCACACTACCGAGCTAGTACCTCCGCTAACGCCACTGAGCGAGGGCAGCGTAGCTTGGAAGATCCTGAAGTTTGGCGGCTTGGGCGAACCTTCGTGGCAGAATAGGGGCACCTCAGACCGAAAGCGCTTGATGGGTAAGGCTTTACCCATCATTGACTAGGTTGATAGGGGCTGGTGCGGCTCTCTACGACCCCAGGAAAAGCCCTAGGTGTAACCCTCGGTAAGGATAGGACGATGGCTATGAAGTTGGTGGTAGTGGGCGGTGTGGCCGGAGGGGCTTCGACGGCGGCGCGGGCGCGGCGGCTGGATGAAACCGCCGAAATTGTGGTGCTAGAGCGAGATCACTATGTCTCCTACGCCAACTGCGGCCTGCCCTACCACATCAGTGGGGTGATTGCTGACCGGGAAAAGCTGTTGGTGCAGACCCCTGAAAAGCTGAAGCGCAACCTGAATTTGGATGTGCGCACGGGCCACGAGGTCACCGCCATTGACCGGGAGGCCAAGCTCGTCCACGTCCGCAATTTGGATAATGGGGAAACCTACACCGAGGCCTACGACAAACTGGTGCTCTCCCTGGGGGCGGTGCCTATTCGTCCGCGTCTGCCAGGGATTGATCACCCCAGCATTTTTGTGTTGCGGAATATCCCCGACATGGACGCTATCATGGCCAAGCTGGGGCCAGATACCCAGCGGGCCATTGTGATCGGCGGCGGCTACATTGGCGTGGAGGTGGCCGAAAACCTGGTGCATCGTGGCCTGAAGGTGCATGTGGTGGAGATGATGGATCAGATTATGGCCACCCTAGATGCCGAGATGTCGCGGGATTTGCAGTACCACATGGCCGACAATGGCGTGACGCTGCACCTGGGCACGGCAGCGGAATCCTTCACCGATGTGGACGGCAAAATCCAAGCCAACCTGTCCAATGGCGAAGTGCTGACCGCTGACCTGGTGGTAATGGCGGTGGGGGTGCGCCCCAATACCGAACTAGCCAAGGCGGCAGGGTTGCCCGTGGGGCCAAGGGGTGGCTTGGTCACCGATCACCACATGCGCACCATAGACCCCGACATCTATGCCGTGGGCGACATGGTGGAAACCGAGCACACCATCACCGGAGAACCCATGCTCGCTGCCCTCGCTGGCCCCGCCAACCGCCAGGGACGGATCGCCGCAGACAACATCTGTGGACGCAATTCCACCTACAGCACCACCCAGGGCACCGCCATCGTCAAACTGTTCGCCATGGCCGGGGGCGGCACCGGAGCCTCGGAACGAATGCTGCGCCAGGCCAATATTCCCTACCGCAAGGTGTACCTGCATCCCTCCGGCCACGCCACCTACTACCCCGGCACCACAGCCATGCACCTCAAGGTTCTCTTTGCCCCCGACGACGGCAAACTCTTGGGTGCTCAGGTGGTGGGCTTCGACGGCATCGACAAACGCATTGACGTACTGGCCGTTGCGATTCGCGCCGGAATGACCGTCTACGACCTAGAACACCTGGAACTCTCCTACGCGCCGCCCTTTGGTTCCGCTAAGGACGCCGTCAACATGGCAGGCTTTTTGGGGGCCAACCTCCTACGCGGCGACTACCTGCCCTGGTACCCCGAAGACTACCCCGAAAAAACCAACCTGGGCACCATCGTTGATGTCCGCACCCAAGGGGAGTACGAAGAATGGCACATCCCCGGTGCGTTTCATATTCCCCTGGATACTCTACGGAGTCGCCACAGCGAAATCCCTGCCGATTCCCCCGTGTTTGTCTACTGCCGAGTGGGGTTCCGGGGCTATATGGCCGCCCGCATTTT
>CAZWNR010000261.1:0-6086 GCA_964635665.1 uncultured bacterium
CTTACTGCATTGTCTAGCCACCGTTTGCAAAAATGGTTGTCTAGTGGTTGGTCGGGATGGCTATGTAGGAGCAGATTACCTCAAACGCTGTACCCAGATCGATAGTCTATCCGCGTCAGAAAGTTGTTAGTCTTGGCCAGCAAGGATTACGCGCTTCTGACCCATCCTAGGACTACTGATTAGGAAAGCATGGTGGGCAATGCCCACCTACAAACTTATTAGGGAAGAGTGGTGGGCAATGCCCACCCTACGAACTGCACGCTATGTTGTCATGGCCATGTACTAAATTGAACATCAATTGGTTACCTCTTTTCTTTAAACGGCTCCATTTCTAAATGACTCTGAATCTCTCCACCTTTCTTTTGCTGCGGTACCTGCATTAAGACTTTCTTCGATAAATCCTAATAATTGACTGATAGCATTTACTATTTCCCTAACTTGTTCAGTCCTCTTCCCATAGCTAACATCAATATAGAAATAGATTAGTTTGTCAAACCATTTTCTTTTCTCAGGATTTTTAAGGAGCTGACAGAACTCCCGATAACTCATCAACCTTTTTTCTTCGGTTATATACATGTCAATGCCAATACTATCTTGAACTACATGATAGATTCCTTGATGGGCAAGAAAGCTATGAATTACTTCATACATCAGTGTTGTTATTCTCGCGTCACCTTTCTTGTCTAAAGTTAAATATGGAATCTCGTTTCTCATCTTGCTGATTTGAAAAAATAAGCAGGCAGTCATATAGCAGGAAGAGATTAAATAATATCCTGACGCATCGAAAGTAAACCAGTTTTCATCTTTTTCAGAAATTTCATTTGGATCGCTAATGACCAACATCTTCTCCTTGAACTCGTTGTTCTGTTCTTCAATTAGCTTTAAAATTTTAGAAATCCTGAAATAAGCTCTTTCAAGTGCAAAGCGCAAAGGATTCAAATATGAAAAATTTAATTTACTGCGATTTTCTCTGTCTATTTCTTCTTGCTTGAGCTTGGTGTTCCAATATTGAGTTGTAATTGCAACCACTAAAGAAGTTAGGGCAGATATAACGGCTGCTAATACTGTCGTTAGCATATTTCTCCATGCAAATTTGATTCAGTAGCCTGTAACCCATCTACGTAAAGTACGATATTTGCGCCAACCTCTGTTCTTGGTTCATCTGGGAAAACTATCACAACAGATAATCCCGCAGGCTAACGTTCGCAATCACCGGACTCAGGCAAATTTAGCTAAAATCCAGATATTTCAAAATTCCGGTGCATTGCGCTTGTTAGATTTCATTTTTCCGAGCTTTGCATGTGCATGTAAACGCTGGCTGATCACCTTTTCTGTTGAATATTAATTTCTCCAACATCTACAGTACTTGAAAGTGCCAGAATCCATTCAATCGCAGAAATCAAATCTGCTAGAGGAATCGGAGCTTGCTGAGGGAACCGTCCCTCTTCAATGTCTGTCATGACTTCTTCTGTAGCAACATTGCCGGGGTTAATAACTGTAACACCAATCTTATAATCACGTAGTGCTAACTTTAATGCTTGTGCTGCGCCTCTTAATCCAAACTTTGAAGCTGTATTAGCCACCTCAGCCGTCGCAGAATTATCTAGCCCAGATAATGCGCCAATGAATATAGCCCTTGGATTATCTGATTTCGCGAGATTTTTGGCAAGCTGTCTCGTCAATTCAATAGGGGCAATAGTGTTGACTGCTATCACAAATCGAGTTTCTCGATCAGAGCTTTTCATAAAGTCATATTGATCTGTAAATGCTCCATCCTCCCAAACTCCGCCCATAAATAGAAGAGCATCCAACACAGATTCACCAATCTTATCAGCTACTGATTTTATACCTTCCGACGTAGAAATATCTGCTTGAACCCAATCTCCTGCAATTGCTTGATTTCTTGAGATAGAAACTACGTAATTGCCTTTCTGGACAAGACGCTGAGCAACAGCCGCACCAATACCTCGACTAGCTCCTATAACAGCAATTTTTCTTCTCTCTGGTTGCATTTGAAGCCCTTAATTAATCATTGTGGCTTTATGGAAATCTAACTCTTTATTAGAGAGAAGTTTTCCATCTAATACCCCTATGCGGGATCTTAGGTAGAAATCTGCCAGCCTAAATATCCCTGAGGGGATCTTAGGTGGAAAAATTTCAACCTAAGCACCAAATATGGGATCTTAGGTTGAAAACTTCAGTATAAATACCCGATGCTCTAGAGGCCCTGGAACTTAAGACTATTTTTAATTGGTACTGGTTTACTCGTGGGTGCATCACCTGCTCTCCTAAGGCGGCGGCTTGGCTCGGTGCAAAATGCGATTCAACCGAATGAACCCAGGATCTACTAACTTAGTGGTGTAGGCCATCATTGCGGGCCTAGTGCCAACGTTCAAATTTCTCAGTTATCCCATGCTCGATACCGTAGACCTCAAACGCGACCTCGACCAGCTCACCCACCGCCTGGGTAAAACCCAGGACTATCTTTGACATCCCTGCCCTAGAAGCGAAAATTCAAGACCTAGAGCAGATCGCTGCCCAGCCCGACTTTTGGGACAACCAAACCAAGGCCCAAGAGACCCTTCAGGAGTTGAGCGACTATAAGGCGAATTTGGCCCAGCTTACCCAATGGCAGGCCAGCCTAGAGGATGCCGCCGCCATCCTAGAACTGTTGCAGGTGGAGAGCGACGAAGCCCTGCTCCAGGAGGCCTACGACAATGTAGCCAAACTTGGCCAGGAGCTAGACCAGTGGGAGCTTCAGCAGCTTTTGGCTGGCCCCTACGACAAAAAGGGAGCCGTGCTCACCATCAACGCCGGGGCGGGTGGCACCGATGCCCAGGATTGGGCGGAAATGCTGCTGCGCATGTATACCCGCTGGGCCGAGCGGCAGGGCTATGGCGTGCATTTGGTGGAAATGTCGGAGGGGGAAGAGGCGGGGCTGAAGTCTGTGACGCTGGAGATCACCGGGCGCTATGCCTTTGGCTACCTGAAGTCTGAGAAGGGCACCCATCGGCTGGTGCGAATTTCGCCCTTTAACGCCAACGGCAAGCGCCAAACCAGCTTTGCCGGGGTGGAGGTGATGCCGATTTTGGATCAAACCGTGGAGCTAGACATCCCCGAAAAGGATTTGGAAATCAAGACTTCGCGCTCTGGTGGGGCGGGTGGCCAAAACGTCAACAAGGTGGAAACGGCGGTGCGCATTACTCACCTGCCTACTGGCGTTTCGGTACGCTGCACCCAGGAGCGATCCCAACTGCAAAACCGTGAAAAGGCCATGGCTATCCTCAAGGCCAAGCTGCTGATCATCGCCCAAGAACAGCACGCCCAGGCGATTGCCGAAATTCGCGGCGACATGGTGGAAGCGGCCTGGGGCACCCAAATTCGCAACTATGTGTTTCACCCCTACCAAATGGTGAAAGACCTGCGAACGGGGGTCGAAACTACGGCCATTACCGATGTCATGGATGGCGAACTGGAAGCCTTCATCCAAGCCTACCTGCGTCAGGAGAACCAACTACTGCAAGAGCAAACGGTCTAGACGCTTGGGGTTAGATCCCCAGTGGTGCATTGCGGCGGATCAAAGCGGTCAGAGCGTGGCCAGATTGGGTATAGCCGCGCAGGTTGTGCCGCGCCCCTGGCACTATGCACCCCACGATTCTGTCTTTTGGGAATCGGGGTTATGGGGTTCGGGTTTGGAATCACGACTCCGTCATTAGGGGATTGAGAAAGGCGGCGGGGTTGGCTCGGTAGGCGGCTAGCAGCGCCTTTTCGTCGCTAGTCAGGTCTGGGTCGTTATCCTCGGACATTTCTTGCAGCGTCGCTTCCACCAAATCCATCTGTTCTTCGGCCACCGCCAAGTCCTGGGACATATCCAAGGACAGCAACCGTTCTAGGGGGCGAAGCTCCTCTAGGTGGTGGCTGAGGCTGCTGAGCCGCTCTTCGTAGGTGCGGGTGAGGGTCTGCATTTCCTGGCGATGCTGGGCCATGCGCTGATCTAGGGCCTGCTGTAGGGCTTCTTTCTCGGTCTGCATCTGCTTTAGGCGGGTTTGCTGCGCCTTGAGCGCCCTCAGCAGGGGAACAACCTGCCCCTTGAGGGTCATGTGCTCCACATCAAGCTGATGAAAACGCTCGGACAATTGCACATAGGCGCGGCAGAGGCGGGTATAGCGCTCCACCGTCTGGTTCATGTGCTGGAAGGTTTGAACCGCTGTATCGAGTTGATCGGTCACCATAGCGAATAGTTAGCTCCCTGAGCTAGAGGCTATACCAACGGCAGGGTTGCCCAAGGTTTCTGCAAGGCCCACACCCGCTTGAAGATGACGCAGGGATTCCCCTTGATGCACAGGAAAATGGGGTTCCACTCTTCAAACGCAGACCTGTGATAGCACGGGCTTTGGTGTAATTTCAAGACCTTTTCGATACAGCTATCGCGTTTGATGTCAGTGATCCCCGACACCCGGTGGATTCCCGACACCCGGTGCTCCTACAGACCCAGGGCGGCTCCGTCGCTGCGGGGGTCGCTGCCGCCTTGAATTTGGCGGGTGTCTGGGTCGATGCGAAGCAGGTGGGCGTGGCCCATGCGGTCTGTCCAGTCGGGGGCGGTTTGGATGGGGTGTCCCCGTTCGGCCAGGGCTTGGCGAACGTCTTGAGGAATACGGCCTTCGAGGGTGAGGCTAGTCTCGGTATCGCCCCAGGTGCGGCCCCACAGCCAGCGGGGCAGGTCGATGGCGGTTTGGGGATCAAAGCCAAAATCGAGCACGCGGGTCAGTAGGGCAAGCTGGGTTTGGGGCTGGCCTGCGCCTCCCATGGTGCCTAGGGCTAGGTAGGGTTGGCCGTTGCTGTGCTGCACCAGGGCCGGAATCAGGGTGTGGAAGGATCGCTTGCCGGGAGCCAGAACGTTCGGGTGGGCAGGATCCAGGCTAAACAACGCCCCACGATTATGAAGGGCAAAGCCCAGTTCCGGCGGCACCACCGCCGCCCCAAAGTCCATATAGATACTCTGCAATAGCGAAACCACGTTGCCCTCGGCATCGATGACAGCGGAATAGGTGGTGTCGCCACCGAGGGGGCTGGCGACCTGGGGTTGGGCAGTGGTGAGGCTGATCAGGGAACGACGCTGGTCGGCGTAGGCTTTGCTGATCAGGGTATCCAGAGGAATCGGGAAAAAATCTGGGTCGCAGAGCCAGCGCTCCCGATCCGCAAGGGCCAGTTTGGTGATTTCCGCCATCAGGTGGTAGTAGTCGGCGGTGCCGTGACCTAGGGCTGCTAGGTCGAAGGGTTCCAGCAAATTCAGCATTTGCAGCACCGTGAACCCCTGGGTATTGGGCGGCAGTTGGCTAACGCGATAGCCCCGGTAGGTGGTGGCAATGGGGGCTACCCAGTCGGCGGCGGGTTGGGCAAAGTCTTTTAGGGTCAGCCAGCCACCCAGGCTTTGCAGGTGGTTCACGATGGCCTGGGCCAGGGTGCCGTGGTAGAAGGCCTCGGCCCCGGCCTGGGCTAGGTGGGCCAAACTGGCGGCGAGGGCCGGATTGGTGAGGGTTTGGCCAAGGCTGGGCGGCTGGCCGTTGGGCAAAAAGGGGTTGCCCTGGGGGGCATGGTGGGCAAAGTTGTCTAGGTTGTGCTTCGTCCACACCACCTGGGAGGCCGAGGCTGGGTAGCCTTCGGTGGCTAGGGCGATGGCGGGCTGCATCAGGTCTTGCCAGGGCAGGCGACCAAAGCGCTGGTGGGCCAACTGCCATGCGGCCACACTTCCCGGCACCGTAAGCACCGCCTGGGGGCCACGCGGGGGAATGTGGGTCAGTCCCAACTCGGCAAAGCGATCTGGGGTGATGTGCTGCCCCGCCCGTCCGCTACCGTTCAGCCCGTGAACCTGGCCCGTCGCTGCCTCATAAATCAGCCCTAGGCCATCGCCCCCCAGCCCCGTCATGTGGGGATAGACCACCCCCAGGGCCGCATTCATAGCAATGGCGGCATCCACCGCATGGCCCCCCCGTTGCAGCATGGCTAGTCCTGCTTGGGAGGCTAAATAGTGGGGACAGACCACCATGCCAGCGGTGGCGGTGGCTAGGGGGCGAGAGGGGGAGGGG
>CAZWNR010000262.1:0-6080 GCA_964635665.1 uncultured bacterium
GCAGGGTGGCCAGGGCAGGTACCGTATCGGTGGGAAAACTCACCAACTCGCCAGATTGCACAGCGGCCAAAAATTCAGTCAAAGACACCTGGGGCATGGGCTTATCAACGCAAACTTATCAACGCAAACTTACCCTTTCCACTGTACGTTGGCGCGCACCCTACGTCCCGTACGGGCGCACTGCAGTGCGCCCCAACCGATCCCCCACGTCCCGTACGGGCGCACTGCTGTGCGCCCCAACCTGCGCCCCAACCGCCTTAACCCGTTACCCCCAATTCCACCAACACCCGTTTCGGAATGGGGCCTTGGGCATCGGCATGGGCACGCTGGCGACGGGCTTTGAACAACATGATCCAGGCTTGGGGGGAGATCAGTCCCGGTGCGGCGAGGGCTAAGGCCATCCGCAGTCGCCGCTGTTTGAGGGCAACGAGGCCCCAGTGCAGATGCAGGTATCGTTCAATGGCGGAGCGGGGGGGCAAATGGTTGCGGTAGTCTGGGCTGACGCGGTTGTAGATGCGGGATTTGATCAAAATATTGGTGGCCAAGCGCTGCTGGATCTGAATTTTTTGGTCGTAGCCCCCCGGCCACACGGTGCGGTAGGCCAAGCATTCGTTAACAAACAGTGCATCGCCGTGCTCCGCCACCCGAATCCAAGAATCAATGTCGTCGCAGCTGGTCATAGCCTCGTCCCAGCCGCCCGATTGCACTAGGGCATCTCGTCGCACCGCCACCTGCACAGGGGTACCAAAGGGCACCTGCTCCAGCAGCATGCCGTAGTGAATGGCGGCTTGGGGAATGTAAAACACCCGCCCAGGGCCAGGGGCAGGGGTGCGGCTCAGTTCACTTCCCTCCTGGCTCACCTGGGCGGCCCGACAGGAGCAAATCACCGCCTGAGGGTGCTGGGCGATGGCCTCGGCCAGGGTGGCGATGCAGTGGGGCGCAAGGTAATCGTCGTCGTCCAGCAGCTTGATCCAGTCCCCCATGGCGGCGGCGGCCCCAGCGTTGACGGCTCCAGCATGATGCAGATTGGTGGAGTTGCGCACATAGGTGACTTGCTGGCCCAGGCTTTCGGCATAGGCTTGGGTGCCGTCGGTGGAGGCATTATCGGCAATCACCACCTGGCAGGGGTGGGTTTGGGCGAGGGCCGAGGTCACCGCCCGCTTGAGTAAATCTAGGCGGTTGAAGGTGGTGATTACAATGCTGAAGGTGGTCATGGTGGGGTGTCCTCCATGGGGTGGGCGATGAGAACGGCCTACCCTAGGAATGTTCCCCATTTGCGCGCCATAGAACCATAGCCCTGGTCAAAATTAACGCCAAGATGAACGATGGAACAGTCTAGGGAAGTTGAGTTGTGACGAACCTTTTGGCGGCGGGGGGCATCGTGATGGTGCCGCTCCTTGTATGTTCAGTGCTCACCCTGGCCCTCGCGGTGGAGCGGGCTCGGTTTTGGTGGCAACTGCTACGACAGCAGCGGGCTTGGTTAACGGCGGTGCTCGGTGCCTATGCCGACCATCCCCAGCGGGCGGTGGCCCTGCTTAAGCAGCACCCCCATAGCCCCGTGGCCCGCATTTTCCTGGCCGCCCTCAGCCTAGAGGACGCCACGCCGGAGGAATTTTCCCTGGCCCTAGACAGTGCCGCCCAGGCCGAGGTGCCCCAGCTCAAGCGGTTCCAGACCTGGTTTGAAACGGTGGTGGGCATTGCGCCGCTGCTGGGCCTACTGGGGACGGTCTTAGGGCTGATGGAAGCCCTGTCCTCCCTGCGACTGGGGGAAGGGGGCAACGAAGCTGGGGTCACCCTAGGGGTGAGTGAGGCGTTGATCTCCACGGCGGCGGGCCTCGTGGTGGCTATGGTCACCCTCCTCCTTGCCAACCTGTTCCAAGGGCTCTATCGACGGCAGCGGGCCTTGATTCAAGAAACCGGAGGCAAGCTAGAAATCTTGCAGCGCCGCTACTATCGCCAAACCCTGGCTAGGGACGAGGAACGCTATCGGTAAAGCTTGAAAAAGCGGCCACCCCAGGCACCCGAAACCTAGATTTTCTGCTACAACAACCCATAGCCGTATTCCCCGCCTCCCAATGCTTCACCAGATCAAACAGCGTTTGCCTCTGCTGGCCCTAGCTGGCCTCAGCGCCCTGTCCTTTGGGATGGTAGCGGCCTTTGTGAACAATACAGAGGTCGGCGCTCCGGGGGGTGACAACGTCGCCGCAGAATCCCCCCTAGGCGACCAGGGAGAACGCAACCGTCAAGACGATCCGGTGCTCGATCTGGCCCTGCAATCGGCGGATCAGCGGGCGGAGGCCTTGGCCCAGTATGCCCAGGGGCGCGATTCTATCAGCCAACATCGGGCCAGGTACCTGCTGGCGCTAGATTTAATTGCGGCGGATCGAGGCGGCAGCGCTCTTCCATTGTTAGAAGGGCTAGAGGCGGTCTATCCCGAAATGGCCCCCTACATTTTGCTGGCCCAAGCCCAGGCCCAACGCGCCGCTGGCCAAGCCGAGGCCGCCCAGGCTACCCAAGATCGCCTGCTGACGGACTATGCCGACGACCCCGCCATTGCCCCGGTGCTGTTTGAGTTGGGGCAACAGGATCCGACGCAGTGGGATGAATTGCTCCAGCGCTTCCCCGACCATCCCAAATCCGTGGAGGTGGCCCACCAACGGCTAACGGAGGATCCGAACCGAGCCGATGCGCTGCCCCTGCTGATCACCATCGCACGGGCGGGGCTGCACCACCCCAGCGTGGGAGATGTGCTGCTGCGGCTGAAAAATCAGTTTGCCGACCAGCTTCAGCCCGAAGACTGGCAAACCGTTGGCTTTGGCCTCTGGCGGCGAGATGTCTACGACGAGGCTGGCCCCGCCTATGCCCGAGCTACGCCCTCCCCGCGCAACCTGTACCGAGCGGCCAGGGGCTTGCAGATTGGCGACCAGAAGGATCGCGCCATCACCCTCTACAACCAATTGGATCAACAGTTCCCAGACGCCCCGGAAACCGCTACCGGACTCCTGCGCCTCACCCTCAGCCTGCCGGACGAACAAGCCCTAGGGGTGCTGGATCAGGTGATTGCCCGTTTCCCCGACCGGGCCGCCGAGGCCATGCTGAAACGGGCGGAAATTTTGGACAAGCTCAACAGCGCCGACTCGGCCCAGGCCACCCGCGAGGCCATCCTGAAGGACTACAGTTCTAGCGAAGCCGCCGCTGAAATTCGCCTAGAAAACGCCCGCAACGCCTCCCAGCAGGGGGATTTGGCCATGGCCGTAAGCTGGGGCCGCGATGCCCTCAAGCACAGCCCCGATGCCGACGATTCCGCCGAGGCCGGATTTTGGGCCGGAAAGTGGGCCAACCAGCAGGGCCAAAACGACGTAGCCCAAACCCTGTGGGAACAGGTGATTGCCGTTCATCCCGAATCCTACTTTGCGTGGCGTTCCGCCGTTCATCTGGGCTGGGATGTGGGCGACTTTCAAACCGTGCGCGACAAAGTACCCGCCATTGCGCCCCTCACTCGCCGTAACCCCCTGCCCGCCGGGTCAGACACCCTCACCGAACTCTACCTGCTGGGCCAAGACCAAGCGGCATGGGAGCGCTGGCAAACGGAATACGTCAACCGCCAAGACCCCTCGGTACCAGAGCGGTTTGTGGATGGCCTGATGCGCCAAACCCAGGGCGACTACATCGACGGCATCTTCCAGGTGTCGAGCCTGTCGCTGGTGGATGAACCGGAGGAAATCGAAGCCTACAAAGCCCTCAAGCAAAAGCCCGACTATTGGCACGGGGTCTATCCCTTCCCCTACGCGGATCTGATTCAAACCTGGTCGGCGGAACGGCAGCTCAACCCGCTGCTGGTGCTGGCGTTGATTCGCCAAGAGTCGCGCTTTATGCCCAAAATTCGCTCCGTGGCTGGGGCCACTGGGCTGATGCAGGTGATGCCCGACACAGCGGAATGGATCAAAGAACGGGAACCCACCATCACGGACTACAGCATCACCGACCCCCACGACAACATCAAACTGGGCACCTGGTACTTGGACTACACCCACCGCGAGTACGACAACCACTCGATGTTTGCCATCGCCAGTTACAACGCAGGCCCCGGCAACGTATCCGACTGGATTAGCCGAGGCGGCTACCGCGACGCCGACGACTTTGCCGACAAAATCCCCTTCCCCGAAACCAGGGGCTATATTCAGTCGGTATTTGGCAACTACTGGAACTACCTGCGCCTCTACGATCCCACCATCGCCGCCCAGGTAGAACAGGTGCAGCAGCGTCATCGGTAGGTAGCCAAAGAAAAACCCTGGGATCCCTCCAGGTATCCCAGGGTTTAACAATCAGGGTGCATCTACCTTCACCTAATACGAGGGGGGCAGACCGCTTCCGGACAGGTTGAAAAATTTTTCCCAAAATCCTTCGATTCCTACGTTGACCCGCATGGGGTACGCTGCGCTAGCCCATCCTACCGATGCTGTTGATCAAGCTCACCAAGCGGCAAAACGTTACTTGGTGCCATGACCATTCTTCGGGGCGGGCGTAGCCTAGGTTATGGGTAAGGTACTGGCTCTCATCAAAAGGGCGGGGGCTATTGGCTGGTCTACAATATAGGCTGCACCGTCTCTGTCGGGGCTTTGCCAATGGTTTCTGCCCAAGACCACCCTTGCCTCACCTCGCCAGATTATTTTGAGTGGGAAGCCCAGCAAGATCTGCGGTACGAGTATGTTGACGGCGAAGTTTCTGCGATGGCGGGGGGCCACTAGTCATGACCGTGACGCTCTACAAATGGACCTTAGACCGCTACCATGCCGCCATCGATGCTGGACTGTTTGACGATCAGGCTATTGAGCTGCTGCGGGGAGATATTGTGGTTATGGCCCCAGAACGAGAACCCCACGCCTGCTACAGCAGTGTGGGTGCAGACTATCTGCGGCAGTGTTTAGGTCGCCGGGGGGCGGTGCGCGAAACTAAGCCAATCACGCTACCGAATGACTCAGAGCCGGTGCCGGATGTGGCGATTGTGCAGCCCCCATTGGAGCGCTATTTAGCCCATCACCCCTATCCAGCAGACATTTTCTTTGTCATTGAATATTCCAATACCACCCTAGCTAAGGATCTGGGCGAAAAGAAGGTTACCTACGCTGAAGCGGGTATTCAAGAATACTGGGTCGTAGACCTGAAAAATAGGCAACTCAAGGTCTTTCGAGACCTGGCCCAGGGGCAATACCAGACGGAGCTAACGCTGACGGAGGGAAGCCTGTCTCCGGTAGCCTTTCAGGATGTTGCGATCGAGGTGCGCCGGTTGTTTAGCTAGAGCTGTTTAGCTAGGGCCACGGTTTGGAATGCATTCGCACACCCTAGCCTAGAGGCAAATCCTCAATGCATCGCTAAAAATGACAGTCAACTAGGCCGCCACTACCAACGACACCGAGGGCTTCATCTCTGGCAGGGGCTTGCCTTCCTCCTGATACCAGCTAATCAGCGACTCAATCACCTCCTGGCCCTTAGTAGCCGCCTCCCCATAGGTCTCGCCGTGGGTGTGGAACTTCTGAAAATCGAACTCAGGCAGGTGCACCAGGTATGCCCTATCTTCCTGGGACCACACGATCACCATGCTGTATTGCGGCGTTGTCATGACTCTCTCTCCTTAAGCAGTCGAAGTCTTAGCTCAACTTCCTTTTCGAGGTAAAGCCGGGCATCGTCGCTGTCCTTCCCTGGGATGGTCAGCGGGTGGTCGGGCAGCAGCTCATGCCGCCATCGGGTGTGGCTGCCCTTACCAGGGCTCCACGTAAAGCCCGCCTTTAGCAGAGCCTTCTTCAGCTCACGAACTTTCTTCGGCATCAACTCACGTCACCGGTCACTTCCATTATCCAGCCCCTCATGGAGATTCGCCCAAAAAATTCAAAGAGGGGCTGGTTTGGGGGTTGGGCACTCGCGATAAATCGAGTTCGCCTTTGAAGGCTTTTTGGCTGATTGCGCCATAGAGGTTTTCTAAAGACCACCGACTGGGGGCGATGTTTCCCTTTTGGGATCGATGCTCCTATACTCATTCCAGGATCATGCCCGTGAGCATTTAGGGCGACGCCTAGGAGGGG
>CAZWNR010000263.1:0-6073 GCA_964635665.1 uncultured bacterium
AGGCTTGTACCATCAGCCCCGGCTCGCTGAGGCCGCTAAAAAACACTGCCCCCATGCCGCCGTTGGTTTCGTTGATTACCAAATCGTCCATGGGGGGCTGCCGCCCGGTACGGCACAGGGTCGAAAGCGTCTCCGAGGGAATGGTCACATCCCGCAACTGGGCCTGGGCCGGATGGGCAAACCCTAGCCCCAACAGCACGCCACCAACCACAAGACAACGGTTATACATAGCCATCCCTACCTAAGATCAACTATGGTCATAGACTGTGGTTTATGACTACAGGTTGCCGTCTGGGTTTCCGGGAGGATTGCTGATCCTAAATCACAATGCGAAGCCTCTTTAAGCCAAAATAGGGCGTTTTTGGGATATAAATCCTGTTTCAGTGAGAATTTCGCCCAGATTAACTCCCTGCTCTAGGAGGCTGGCGTGGCCGCTGTGGGGCAGGGGATAAATTTGGGCCCGGGGCAGCAGGGCAGCGAGGCGTTGGGCTTCCTCCAGGGAGGGCAGCAACCGATCCGCTAGGGACGCCACCAGCAGGGTTGGCTGTGTCCAGGCGGATAGATCGAGGGATTCGGGGCGAAACTGGGTGAGTAGGTTCATGCGCCAAGCCACGGTGCTCTGGGGTACGGCCTGCACCGTCTGGAGCAACTGCTCTTGCTGGGTGGGGGCAATGCGGCTGAGATTGGCCAGCATGGGCAAGCTGCCCAGGGTGGAAACGGGAAAGACGGTGGACGGCACCCAGGGGGTGATCTGCCCCAGCCAGTGCAGCCAGGGCAATCGGTGGAAGGCCGAGGCGGGGTTCACCAAAATCAACCGATCCACCAAGTCCGCCGATTGGGCCACCACCTGAAGCGCCAAACAAGCCCCAAAGGATTCACCACAGAGATATACCGAACGTCCGGCAGAGACCGTTGTAATTAGGGGAATGGTCTGTTCGGCCAAGGATTCCCAAGTACTCCGGTCATCCTTGGGCAAGGCCAAGCAGTGCACCTCGAAATGGGGATGCAGGGCGGGAATTTGGGTGGCAAACAGCCTTCCCGACCCATCCATGCCAGGAAGATACACCAACAGCGGCTTCTGGGGCTGTTTTTCGGTGGGGGTGAATAGGTGTAGATTGGCGGGCATAGGAGTTAGGGAGTCGGGAGTCGGAAGTCGGGCGTTGAAGTTACAGCCATCGTCACTGGGGCTAGCGGTAGATTGGGTGGCGCGAAGCAGAACCCAACGGGAGAGATTCCGTCGCAAAGGGATCCTCCCTTAGGTACTGGACTGAAGGAGAGCCGCGATTTCCTCGTGGCAGCCGTGGGTGATGTCGGCGATGAAGGCATCGTGGCCCTTGCGGCGATAGTGGCAGCGCAGGGCGGCATCCACCCGAATGGGGCGGCCAATGCGCAGATCCACCGTGCGGTAGACCACGGCGGGGTGCCATCCGGGCTGCTGAAACAGGGGCTCGGTGGCGTCAAACCAGCTCAGCCAGCGCAGGGGCATGACGGCATTGTTCCACTCCTGGCAGGAGGCGATGGCCACGGGCACAATGGCGAGTTCCTCCACGGGGGCGCGCAGGGCCAGGTGGGCAAAGCCACGATGGAAAGGGCCGAGGTGTTGGGGCTTGGTGGATTGCACCATGGGGGCGGCTCCCTCTGGGAAGATGCCCACGGATTCCCCCTGGCTGAGGGTGCGAAGAGCGCGGCGAAAAAAGGCCCGCTGTCCCCGTCCGGGCGGGTCGAGGGGGAGGCAACCCAGGGCTTGCACCACTTCGCGCAAACCGGGCACTTGGCCCATGTAGTGGTGGCAGGCAAACCGCACCGGACGATTAACGGCCTGCATCAACAGCAGGGCATCCATGATGCTGCGGTGATTGCTGACCAGCACCAGGGGCACGGGCGGAATGCGGTCTTGCCCCATAACCGTGACGGATACCCCAGACAGGCCCAGCAGCCCCGTGGCCAAAGCCAGAGGAGACAGGGCATCGGAGGGAAAGGAGAGCGGAGGCGAGGCGAGGGCCATGGTAAGGAGGAGGTAGATCAACACCCTGATCGGCTAGGGAGAGCGGTGTAGGGTGTCGTTTCATAACGTAACAAAACTTGTCCGCTAGCGGATCGCCGGATTTCCTCCCTAAACGGATAGTTAAGACCTTGGTGCAGGGCGGCCCAGACCCCCTAAGCTAGAGGGGTGCGTGAGAGAACCTGCTATGACGACCCCATCGGTACCCGTTTCCCAAATTGCCACGGCGGCGGATCTGCTCCGGGCCTACGCCGCTGGTCAGCGTAATTTTGAATACGTCATGCTGGCCGACACCGATCTCACCGGGGCCGACCTGAAGGGCTGCGACTTCAGCTATGCCGACTTCAGTGGGGCCAACCTCAGCCAATCCAACCTGCGCGGGGCCGACCTCAGCTATGCCAACCTCAGCGAAGCGAACCTCAGCGAAGCCGACCTGCGCGGGGCGATGTTGATCGGCACCGACCTCCGCACTGCCACCATCACCGCCGCCCAGTTCCACCAGGCCGACTACGACCCCCAGGAAACCCACTTTCCCCAGGGGTTTGATCCTGTGCAGCAGGGTCTCAAGGCCGACCGCTAGACCGTCGGAGGTTGCGGGTCAAAATGCCCTGGCGGGGGCTGAATAGGAGGGCCAGCAAAAAGCCCAAAAACACCGTCAGCCCACTGGCGGGGCCAGAGGGGAGGTCGAGGTAGTAGCTGACGTACATGCCGATGACGCCAAACAGCACCCCAAACATGGCCCCAAATACCATCATCCAGTGCAGTTCCTTAACCAGCAGGTAGGCGGTGGCGGCGGGGCCAACCATCAGCGCTACCACCAAAATCACCCCCACGGTTTTAATGCCCGCAATGATGGCTAGGGTAATTGCCGCCGTGAGGCCCAGGTTAATGAGGTGGACGGGCAACCCTAGGGCCTCGGCCCCCAGAGGATCGAAGGTGAAAAACAGTAGCTCTTTGTAGAACAGTTTTATCCCCGTTAACACCAGGATGGCGATCAGGGCGATCTGGCCCAAATCTTGAGGGGTAATGCTGAGGATGTCGCCAAATAGCACCTGCTCTAGGCTGAGGGAGGTGTTGAGCACCGTTAGCAGGGTAATGCCCAGGGAAAAAAAGGTGGAAAAGGTGATCGCCATGGCGGTATCCACCTTAATTTTCGACTGGTGGCGAATCCAGGAAATTACGGCGGTGCTGCATAGCCCCATGGCAAAGGCCCCCAGCAGCGTGGGCAGGCGCAACACCTGGGCAATGGCCAAGCCGGGCAGTACCCCGTGGGCTACTACATCCCCTAGCATGGCCATGCGTTGCACCATCAAGTAGGTGCCCACCACCGGACAGAGAATCCCCACCAGCACGCTGGCCAGCAGGGCTTGACGCATAAAGTCGTAGCTGAGCGGGGCAATCAACCCATCCATCGCGAACCCTTGTCTGTAAGTGAACCCTTGTCTGGGTTGGGCCTGTTGTTGGTATTGGCACAAGGCTATCTTAGGCGAATCTTGGGGGCATCTTGGCGTTGTGTAAATGACCCAAGTCTGAAAGAAAAGCGTAGATCTGCCCCTCTTTAGGGATTTGCCCTTTAGATAAGGACAGACCTGAACGGTTTTTCCCCTTAATTTAGCGGGATAGATCCCTTCAGGGTCGCTCAACGGATAAGCAAGGGCCAGTCTGGGATGTGGGTGTCTGCCAACCCTTAACCCAGGATTTATCTTGATCTGGTCTGCTAAGGCTTCAGGCGATGAACCGTCGGCCTGGTCTATCTATGGGCAGCGCTAGTCTATGCAAGCCGTCTGTCCAGTTCAGTTGAGGCCCATCTACGCAAGGAATGATCCAGCATGGCAACCTTAAAAGTTGGTATTAACGGTTTTGGCCGCATTGGCCGTCTGGTGTTTCGGGGTGGTATCAAAAACCCCAATATCGAATTTGTTGGCATTAACGACCTAGTGCCCCCGGAAAACTTGGCCTATCTGCTCAAGTACGACTCCACCCACGGGCGTTTTGACGGCACCGTGGAAGCGGTGGAAGACGGCATTATCGTCGATGGCAAGAAAATCCCCTGTATGGCCATGCGCAACCCAGCAGAACTGCCCTGGGGTACCCTCGGCGCAGACTATGTGGTGGAATCCACGGGCCTCTTCACCACCTTCGATACCGCTTCCCAGCATGTGCAGGCCGGGGCGAAGCGCGTGGTGCTGTCGGCCCCCACTAAAGATCCCGACAAGGTTCACACCATGGTGGTCGGCGTCAACCACGAAACCTACGACCCCGCCAAGGACACCATTGTTTCCAACGCCAGCTGTACAACCAACTGCTTGGCCCCCATCACCAAAGTCATTAACGACACTTTCGGCCTCTCCGAAGGGCTAATGACCACGGTGCACTCTGTCACCGCCACCCAGCCCACCGTAGACGGCCCCTCTAAAAAAGACTTCCGGGGTGGTCGGGGTGCAGGGCAGAACATCATCCCCTCCTCCACGGGCGCGGCCAAGGCCGTCACCCTGGTATTACCGGAACTGAAGGGCAAGCTAACCGGCATGGCCTTCCGGGTGCCCACCCCCAACGTGTCAGTGGTCGATCTCACCTTTAAGACCGAAAAAGCCACCACCTACGAGGACATCTGCGCTGCCATGAAGGCCGCCGCCGAAGTCCCGCTGAAGGGCATCCTGGGCTACACCGATGAAGACGTGGTGTCCTCGGACTTCATCACCGATTCCCACTCCAGCACCTTTGATGCCGGGGCAGGCATTGGCCTCAACAGCAACTTCTTTAAAGTTGTGGCCTGGTACGACAACGAGTGGGGCTACTCCATGCGGGTGATTGATCTGATGACCTACATGGCCCAAAAGGACGGCATTCTGTAGCGTTTGTCCGATGGGGTCTAGTAAAGCCGCCCTGTGGATCCCCCCTGCCCCCCTTGCAAAGGGGGGATCTGTAAAGTCCCCGGTGAGAAGGGAGATTTAGGGGGATCTCCCAAGCTGCAAAGTCCCTCTTTTTAAGGGAATCCGGTTCAAAGTCCCCCTTTGCAAGGGGAATTTAGGGGGATCCCCCTAAATACAACAACCCGTCTCTCAATCTAGCCGTGCCTGACGAATTTCAACCGCAGGCTAGGAATCCGCCATTGTTGCCGTCGATGGGTTCATAACACCGACGGTGTATGAACTGGAGCACGGCCTGACTCAGGGTGACTTTGCTCAGCGGGGACGGAAGCCGGTAGAAGCCAAACTGCCGCACTTGCTGTCCGATATTCAGGCGATTGTCGAGCCTCAAACCCAAGCAGACCCAACGGCTGACCAGTCAATGGCTGTACACCCGTCTAAGCGTCCCTGAAGTGCGCCGTCATTGGTATTTTTCTGCCTCAATACAATCAACTCTGGCTAGCCTTCGTCACCTCAAAGCTGACCGCAGCCTGCCTTGTTGACCGACTAGAGGACCGATGGCGGCAGGTCAAAGCTCAGTTCTCCACATTCGTCGTTGGGTGATTAACGGTGTCCCTCTTCCTCCTGGGAGAGGGATTTTGCATTCGGTTCCCCTTGCCCCCTTTTTGGGAACAAGGGGATGTAGAGCTGGCTCTTCCCTCAGGGCGGGCCGTAAATTTGCAAAAGCGTGGTTTACCCAAACTTCTTTTTGGGAAGACTATAAGTAGATTAGGGTAATTAAGTCGAAGCATGCAAACACATGCTTGATCGACTGAAATAGTTCGTGTGCGGGTACTGAAGGTCTTTTACTTTTCTTAATGCACCTCAGGCTTTATACGTCGATCTACGTAGCGATTCTCATTCGAGGGAGTATGGCCCAGTTCTCCAAGTCTATGAACCTCAAGACTGCCTTCGGGCGAGGTGTACTTCATGCATTTATAGCGGATTTCACTTGGGTGAAGTACGTGGCGATGATCCCCCCTACCCCCCTTATCAAGGGGGGTACAGAGTGAAGCTTAGACGGCTAGGGACTGGGGGATCTAGAACCCAGCAATGGTGTATCTCACTCTATTGAGAACCGCTATAGGAACCACTATAAGTTTCACCCCCCGTCTTTACACCCTAGACTAAAACAGCTAATAATGCAATTTCACCGACGCTT
>CAZWNR010000264.1:0-6066 GCA_964635665.1 uncultured bacterium
GCTCGGCCCCGCAGCTTGAGTTGACCGGAGCCACTTCGCTGTGGCCCAGCAGCTTGAGGACGCGGGTGGCGGCTTTGCTCATGGCGGCGTTGGAGCGCAGCAGCGGAGTCTTCTTATCCAGGGCTTCCCCAGTCCAGGAGACAAAGACGGTGGGAATGCAGAGGGTGACACCGTTCTCGGTTTCCATCACAAAGGCGGGGCTGGTCACATCCCAGGCGGTGTAGCCACGGGCTTCAAAGGTAGAACGAATGCCGCCATTCGGGAAGGATGATCCATCCGGTTCGCCCTGCACCAGCACCTTGCCAGAAAATTCTGAAATCACCGATCCATCACTCTGCACTGAGATAAAGCCATCGTGCTTTTCGGCGGTGGCATTGGTGAGGGGGTAGAACATGTGGGAGTAGTAAAGGGCTCCCTTAGAAATGGCCCAGTCCTTCATCGCCACGGCCACCACATCGGCCACCGACATATCCAGGGGTGCGCCTGTAGTAATGGTCTTTTGCAGCGACTTAAACACCGACTTGGGCAGGCATTCCTGCATTTTGCTGAGGCTAAAAACATCCTTGGCCCACAGGTCTTCTAGCCGCCCCGGTGGCCCGACGGGTACCTTGGGACGGTTGGCAATACTGGCAATGGCCTGGGCGCGCAATTCGTTTCCACTCATAGCAGTCTCCTAACAATTAAAGGCGTGATGGTTAACTTGACTGGGCTAACTTGACTGAGCCCAGTCCAGGTACCGTATGGGGGCAAAACACGGTATTGGTAAAACACCGTGTTAACAGGACACCGTGTTAACAAGACACTGTGCCGATAGAACCGTGCGTAGACAGAAGTGACGGATGGAGCCGCGAACATCGTCAAACGCTTTGGCCGGGTGATGCCAAGTAAGGGCAAATGCAGCCTTGACTTGACGATCACCCACCATCAGACATATGGAGCGATCACTCCATCCCTGCACGAGAAAAGCCTGAGCCGCCAATCCCCAGAGGGCTTTGGGAAACGACAAAGCATCCCTAGGAACTGGCAACCCCTGAACGGGAAATTCCTGACCGCTATGCTTAACCCAGAACTATCTGTGAGGTGGCCCTCAGACAAGGGTGCCCCCCTGAAGCACAATGTGGCCGTAACAACCACAACCACCCATTAGCGCCATCAAACCATTGGGTATCGAGCTAGGTTGTGGCTCAAGGCTCAACGCACAGGGGGTGAAAACTAAAATCTCCCAATAAAAATCCAACTGAGCCGATAGACCCAACGACTACAGACCGACCGTTGCAGCCTAATCCGTTGCCTTGCAAAACCTTAGAGCCCATCGGCAGATGACTAGCCACCCTAAATGTTTATGCCTCGTCATCGTAGAGGCAACCTCAGGCCACTTTTGTATTGAGTACTACTATCCCAGCGAGCAATCCAACGGTCCTATCCCCAGGGAACCCGAGGCACGGCCTTCATCATTTCTTAAATCTAGGCTAAACCGTCGTTAAGGGTTTCCTTACGTGGCATCTATAGACTTGCCTAGTGATTTAAGCGGTTACCCATCTGGCTGAGCCATGGCGAAAAACAATTCTTTCTTTTCCAGCATTAAGAACGCGATCCACTCCGAAGACGCGGTCTACAACACCTCCAACAACGACTCCTTTGATCAAGTCCTAGAAAGGGCTAGGGTGAGCCGTCGCGGATTCTTAAAAGGCAGTTCTTCCCTAGCGGCGGCTTCCATGCTGGGTATGGGCTTGGCCCTAGGCGCTGACAGCCTACAAAAAGGTGGCCAGCGAGCTGCGATGGCATCCACCCGGAGCCTGAGTTTCTCTCCCGTTGCTAAAAATATTGCTGATACGCTGACCGTTCCCCCCGGCTACACGGCTCGGGTACTGCTAGCCACCGGCGATCCCCTCAAAGCGAACGTCACCCCCTACAAAAACGACGGCACCGACAACGATTTTGACGTGCGCGCTGGCGACCACCATGACGCCATGCACTACTTCGGGATGAACCGAGCGGGCAACGGCTGGGATCCCAACGGCACCGACCGGGCGCTACTGGCCATCAACCACGAAGTCTGTGAAGATGTGGGATTTGTCCATCCCAACGGCCCCACCGACTACGGCCCGGAGAACACCAACGCCCGCCCCACGGTGGAAATTGATAAGGAAGTGGCCGCCCACGGCGTCACGATTGTGGAAGTGGTGAAGCAGGGCAACACCTACGAGATCAACCGCAATTCCCGCTACAACACCCGCATCACCGCCGCCACCCGCTGCCAAATCACTGGCCCCGCCCGTCGCAGTGCCATGCTAGCCACGGCCTTTTCCCCTAGTGGCGAACAAACGCGCGGCACCCTCAACAACTGCGCCAACGGCTACACCCCTTGGGGCACCTACCTCACCTGCGAAGAAAACTGGGCCGGATACTTCCACCGCCGCGAAGAGGACAGCGCCCGCAGCGAGAAGGAAGTGACGTCATTCAAGCGCTACGGGGTCGGCAACGCCACCTCTGGCCGCTACAACTGGTCTCGTCCGGGGGCCAACGACCGCACCGATCTTTACCGTCGCTGGGATGCCAGCAAAACGGCGGCTCGTCCCCAGCAAGACTTCCGCAACGTAACCAACACCTTTGGCTGGGTGGTGGAAATCGACCCCTTCAACCCCAATGCCATGCCCCACAAGCGCACCGCCATCGGTCGCTTCGCCCACGAAGGCTGCTGGTCAGCTCCGGCGGTGGAGGGTCAATCCCTGGTGTTCTACTCCGGCGACGACTCCCGCAACGAGTACATCTACAAGTTTGTCTCTGCCGCCAAGTGGGATCCCCGCGATGCCAATCGAGGCATGGCCGCTGGGGATAAATACCTCAACGAAGGCACCCTCTACGCTGCCAAATTCAACGACGACGGCAGCGGCGAATGGCTCCCCCTCAACCTCAGCAATCCGGCCATCGCCAACTACGCCGACTACGATTTTGCCGACGAAGCCGATGTGCTAATCAACGCTCGCATTGCCGCCGATGCCGCCGGGGCCACCAAGATGGATCGGCCTGAGTGGGGCGGCGTTAGCCCCGTCACCGGGGAAGTCTACTTCACCCTCACCAACAACGTCTCCAGCAGCAGCGGACGCGGCGTCAAGACCGAACTGGATGCCGCCAACCCCCGCTACTTCGCCGACGACAAGGACGGCAAGGTTAGCTCCGGCAACGTCAACGGCCACATCATTCGCTGGCGGGAAGCGGGCAACACGCACACCGCCACCCGTTTCACCTGGGATGTTTACCTATTCGGGGCTCGCTCTACGGCAGATGCCAACATCAACCTGTCGGGCCTCACCGAGGAAAACGCCTTCTCCAGCCCCGATGGCCTGTGGTTTAGCGATGCGGTGCCCGGTCTGCTGTGGATTCAAACCGACGACGGCTTTATGACCAACACCAGCAACTGCATGATGCTGGCGGCGCTGCCCGGTCAGGTAGGCGATGGTGGCCCCAAAACTGTGCTCAACAAGTCGGTGCCCATCAACAACAACGTCGACCAAGCGGTGCAGACCTTTGTGGGCCAAGAGGCCAGCCCCACGGTGCTGCGTCGCTTCCTGGTGGGGCCAAAGGATTGCGAAATCACCGGCATTACCGAAAGCCCCGATGGCAAGGCGATTTTCGTAAACATCCAGCACCCCGGCGAAAATAGCACCTCCGCCTACGACCCCACCCAGTTCACCAGCCACTGGCCCGATGGCGGCAATGCTCGCCCCCGTTCGGCCACGGTGATCATCACCCGCAACGACGGCGGCACTATCGCTGTGTAGGGGCGTCCGATAACCGTAATGCCTGGGTTCTCGGAATCCAGATAGACCAGATCCCGGGGTTCTTCAAGAACCCCGGGATCTTTAATTTCTCTAGGTGCACCTCAGGCAACTAGATCTACAATGTAATTACCTATTCAGCGTAGACGTTCCCCGCCATGGACACCGCTATCCGAACCCGTATCGTTAGAATTGGCAACTCTCAGGGCATTCGCATTCCCAAGCTGTTGCTAGAACAAAGCGGCCTCAGTTCAGAGGTGGAAGTAACCGTGGAGGGGCATTGCCTGATCATTCGTCCGGCCCCTCGCCAACGGGCTGGCTGGGATGACGCCTTTGCCACCATGGCCACCTACCAGGATGACGCTCTCCTTGATGCCATCAGCACCACCACCTGGGACGATGACGAATGGGCTTGGTAGCACAGCGGTTTGATGTTTTCCTCGTCAATCTTGATCCGACGGTTGGTCGAGAGATTCGGAAGAGTCGCCCCTGCGTCGTTATTTCTCCCGATGAAATGAACCGCCACATCGCTACGGTCATTATTGCCCCAATGACCACAAAGGGTAGACCCTATCCAACCCGTGTGGATTGCCAGTTTCAGGGTAAAGCGGGCCAAATTGTTCTAGACCAAATTCGCACCGTCGATAAGACCCGCCTGATAAAAAAACTAGGACAAATTAGCCCCAACGAGCAAAGCTTAGTGCTAGCTACCCTATCCGAAATGTTTGCGGAGTGAGGCTAATAGGGATAGGTCGGTAGAGGATGGCAGCAAAAATCCCAGGGTTCTTTGAGAACCCTGGGATTTGATGTTTTATGACCTAACGTTTGGGTCTATAGGGTCAGCGATTGGGGATTATTTTCAATCACATCGGCCAGATCCTTGAGGAAGGACGCGGCATCGGCCCCGTAGATAATCCGGTGGTCGCAGGTAATGTTGACGCGCATTTGACGCTTCACACCCATCAGGCCATCGGCGGTGGCGACCACGGTGGGCTTAGCGGCCCCAATGGCGAGGATAGACCCTTGGCCGGGGGGCAGAATGGCGTCGAAGCTATCCACCCCAAACATGCCCAGGTTAGAGAGGGTGAAGGTGCCGGAGGTGTATTCTTCGGGCTTGAGCTGCTTGACGCGGGAGCGCTCCACCAAGTCGCGCCAGGTGCGGGAGAGGGAGTAGATATCCTGCTGATCGGCGTTTTGCAGAACGGGAGTAATCAGGCCGCCGCCTTCCATGGCCACGGCCACGGCCACGTTGATGTTGGCGCGATGCTGCAAGCCTTGGTCGGTGTAGTAGGCGTTGAGGATGGGGTGCTTCTTCAGCGCGACGGCGACGGCCTTGGCCAGCAGCCCGGTCATGGTGACGCCCTTAGACTTAATTTGCTTGTAGAGGGCATCGAGGGCATCGGTGGTGATGGTGTAGCCGACATGGAAAACGGGCACCGTGAGGCTGGCGTTCATGTTGCGCACCACCGACTGTTGCAGGGTGCTAAAGGGCACCAACTGGCCAGAAGCTACCGGGGCTGGAGCCGCGCTGGGGGCCGGAGCCGAGGCTACCACAGGTAGAGCCGGAGCCGCCGGACTGGTGACGAGGGCGGTAACGGCGGGGCCAGCGGGCGTCGGAGTCTTGCCAGCGGCTAGTTCCACATCCTGGGCCACAATGCGACCGTGGGGGCCGCTGCCTTGCAGGGTTGCCAGGTCTACCTTGAGTTCTTTCGCGAGTTTGCGGGCGCGGGGAGAAATCACCACTCGACCACTGCGGGGGCTGGCCGAGGATCCGTTCTGGGCTGGAGCCGCAACGGGGGCTTCAGCAACGGCGGTGGCCGCAGGGGCTGGGGTCGGCGCTGCCCCACCACCCATAGCACCCGCCTTAGCGGCAGCTTGCTGCTTGGCGGCTTCCACTTCAGATTCGGTTTCGGCTAGCAGGGCAATGGCTTCCCCCACGGGGGCGGTGCCGCCCGCTTCCACGACAATGGCGGCGAGGATGCCTTCATGGAAGGATTCCACATCCATATCGGCCTTGTCAGACTCAACGATCACCACGGTTTCACCCTTTTCCACCTTGTCACCAGGAGCCTTAACCCAGGAGACAATTTTGCCTTCGGTCATGGTGGAACTGAGGGCGGGCATGAAGACTTCGCGAATCATGGGGTGACTTCCGAGACAGCGCTAAAACAACAGAGTGGCCGCAAGACCGACTATTTATTCTATCCCTAAGCGGATTCCAACCCCAAAAATCTCTTGCGAGTGGGGAATCGGGAGTCGGGAGTCGGGAGTCGGGAGTCGGGAGTCG
>CAZWNR010000265.1:0-6061 GCA_964635665.1 uncultured bacterium
GCTCCCCTCGCCCTCCTGGGAGAGGGGCTGGGGGTGAGGGCTACCAGGGTATCTAGGGGCTATGTCTAACCCAAACTGAGGCTCTGTAGGACGGGTTAGCGCAGCGTAACCCATGCTGGTCAAGGCTTCTTGCGTTACGGCGTGGCCTAACACATCCTACTGGCCCGACCCTCCCGCTTAGGAGACAGCCCCCCAGGGCAGGCGCACGGTAAAGGTGGTGCCTTGGCCTTGGCGGCTGGTGACTTCAATGGTGCCGTTTTGCAAATCCACAAATTGTTTAACGATGCTTAGCCCTAGCCCGGTGCCGGGGATGTTGCTGACGTTGCGCCCCCGGTGGAAGGGCTTAAACAGGTCGCGGCGGTCGCTGAGGGGAATGCCCATACCCGCATCCTGCACCCGAAAGATGAGGACATTTTGCCGCCCGGTCAGTCTTAGGGTGATGGCACCGAGTGCCGGGCTGTAGCGAATAGCGTTGGACAATAGGTTGCCCAAAATCGACCGCAGCAGCCGTTCATCCACCTCGGCCCACAGGTGTTTTGAGCGACAGGTGAACTGAATGGGGACCTGGGGGCGGCGATAGTCCGGTTCGGTCAGCAGCCCTTGGCAAAAGGCCACCAGATCCAGGGGTTGCGGGTTTACCTCCAGCACCTTGGCCTCAATTTTGCCAATCACCAGAATGTCGTCGATCATCTGGGTCATGCGTTCGACATTGGTGTTGATGGCGCGTAGGTAGTCGGTTTTTTCCTCCGGGCGCAGTTGGGTGTCGTAGCGGTTGAGGGAGGACACCGACAGGGCAATGGTATTCAGCGGGTTGCGAAACTCGTGGCACACCATCGAGACAAACCGAGAACGCATGTCGTTGAGCTGCTGGAGTTGCTGGTTGGCCGCCTGCAATTCGGCGGTGCGCTCCTCTACCTTTTGCTCCAGTTCCTCATTGGCCCGTTGCAAAATTTCCTCGGCCCAGCGCCGTTGGGTAATGTCGCGAAACGTGACTACCGTGCCGATGAGACACCCCTCCTCATCGCGCATCGGCGTACTGATATATTCCACCGGAAAGCTGGTGCCATCCTTGCGCCAAAACACCTCGTTGGTAATGCGCCGCACGCTGCCGTCCTGAAAGGCCGCATAGATCGGGCAGTCTTCCCGCTGGTAGGGCTGGCCATCCTCGCGGGAATGGTGCATGACAGCGTGCATGGATTTGCCGATCAAGTCCTCCACCGACCAGCCAATCATCTCCGCCGCCGCTGGGTTCACAAAGGTAACGTTGCCCGCCAAATCTAGGCCATAGATCCCCTCACCCACGGCATTGAGGATCAGGTGATGCTGGCGGCGCAAATGCTCAAGCTCTTGGCCCAGGGGGGCGGGGGCGGTCGCCGGAACCGTGCGGGATGGCAACCAATAGGTTTGGGTCATCGGAATCTTCGGTGAATGCAGCAACAGCAGCGCGAGAAAGCTGAAGGATGGGATGGGCCGCGAGAGAATGTATCACCGGACACAACAGGAAGGCCGCTTAAGGTTTACTAAAGAATGGTGAAATAAATCATTCTATCTATTTCAGAGTTCAAACATCCCTTAAAAAGTGAATTCAAGGTCATTGAGAACAAAACAAATGTAGCACGGGTTAAGGCTCGGTCTTGATGAATCTTCGATTTTTCTAAGCCTTTTTCAAAAGACAGTTTTAGGAAGGCGTTAAGTCTTCCCGCATACCCTTTTTGCGATGTTTTTGGTGACATTTTTGGTGATAGGTGGCCGTGCTGGATGACATGAGGAAAGTTCATGCATGCAAAAACAATCTTAGTGATTGAAGATGAAACTCAAACCCGAAACATTTTCCTCAAATGTTTAGAGTTTGAAGGTTTCCATGCCTTGGGGGCAAGCGATGGTAGCAGTGGGGTTGCCTTAGCTCAGCAGCACCAACCCGACTTAGTGGTCTGCGACATTATGATGCCCGACATGGACGGCTATGCGGTGCTGTCGGCCCTGCGCCGATCTCGCCCAACGACAGGAATTCCGCTAATTTTTCTGACCGCCAAAGTCACGATGGCCGACCTGCGCCGAGGCATGGAGCTAGGGGCCGATGATTACCTCACTAAGCCCTGCACCGTAGAGCAATTTTTAGCTGCCATCACCACCCGTTTGCACCGCCAGAATCAGCTTTCCGCCCTCTATGGTGGAGATGAAGAAACCTCACCAGCACAGCAATTCCCCCAGTTTACTGGCAACCTAGATGCCCTCAACACCTCCCTTCCCACGGGGGGAAGGGGGCATCCCACCGTGGAATCTCGCGATCCCGAAAACCCAACTATTTTTCCTGACGACCCCAAACTCGCCAACGTGTTTCAGTTCATTGAGGCCCATTTTTGCCAACCCATTAGTCTCAATGATGTAGCCCAGGCGGTAGGCTATTCTCCCGCCTATTTGACTAACCTTGTGCAAACCCATACCGGACGCACCGTTAAGCAATGGATCATTGAGCGACGGATGGCCCAAGCTCGGCAGTTGTTAACCGAAACTAATCAATCGATCCGCACCATTGCTGAGGCTGCTGGCTATGGCGATGCGGGGTATTTCACCCGACAGTTCCGGCAGTGTCATGGGTTCTCTCCCCAACTTTGGAGACGGAAATCTGTAGCGGGAACGACAAAAATCTGACGAGAGTCAGTTAATTTGACTCAGTCAAGTTTCTGGGGATATCTGTAGCAAAGCTAACAAAAATAGGGTAAATTTAACGGGAAAAAATAAGTCCTAAAGAAAGTCCTACCAATACCCAAAAAACATCCCATAGGCTTTTATGGCCTAGCTTGATAGGCTTTAAAGCAGCAAGATTTGAATTGAGTTTAGGAGTACCTAGCTATAGGGCTTCCTAGGATGATGGAAGAGATTGGTTGTAGACCGATAAGCTGCATGAATGGTTTGACATCCAGGTTCTAACCTGTGGTCATTAGCTTTGAAAATCAGAAAAAGATAACGCCCTTGGGCGGATTGGGAAAAGGTTCTTGTCGCGTTCAGTGTCTTCGTACTTATGGTTATTTCAGCCGTTGCAAAATCGCTTAGTGATTGGGGTAGCCTAAGCTGTACTACTCCTCATCTGATGGGGCTGGGACAGCCCTGCCGCACCTGTGGCACGGTGCATTTCACCACGGATCATGCTTCCTTTCTGCAAACCATGCCCCAAGATCCGGTGGATATGGTGGATGACCTAGTGAAGATGGGCCTCTATAAAGAGAACCAGCTTCGGGCGGCCGATGCCGTGAACGCCTACGAACTGCGCAAGGCGCTGTTTCTCAAGCGAGTAGGCCAAAATGACCCCCAGCGGGAAAAGCTGATTTTGGCCCTGTGCAAGCAGGCAGGTGGGCTGGAAAATGCCTTTGCGGCTGCCTTTGGGCCTCAGGCGGGTCTATTTTTTGCGGAGTCCATTCGCAATAGCGGCGCAACTCGCCGGGAGTTTCTCCGCAACATGGCGGTGGGGGCGGCCCTCGTTACCCTGGCCAGTTGTGCCAGCGGCGGTGGCCCTGCGGAGGATGCCACCGAAGCGCCCGTGGACACCAGCACCCTCGAACAAACGGATATTCGGGTGGGCTTTATCCCCATCACCTGCGCTACGCCGATCATCATGTCCCAGCCCCTAGGCTTCTACGAAAAGTACGGCTTCAACGCCGAAGTGGTGAAGATGCCGAGCTGGGGTGCGGTGCGCGATTCCGCCATTGCCGGGGAACTCGACGCTTACCACATGCTGGCCCCTATGCCCATCGCCATGACCCTCGGCCTCGGTTCCGCCGCCTTTGGAGTCAAGCTGGCCAGCATTGAGAACATCAACGGGCAAGCCATCACCATCGCCGAGCGTCACAAGGGCAAGGTCAACGGCCCCGCCGACTTCAAGGGCTTTGTGATTGGCGTGCCCTTCCCCTACTCCATGCACAACCTGCTGATTCGCTACTACCTCGCCTCCGGTGGGCTGAACCCCGATACCGATGTGCAAATTCGTCCGGTACCGCCGCCGGACAGCATCGCCCAGTTGATCGCAGGCGACATCGACGCCATGTTGATGCCCGATCCCTTTAATCAGCGGGCGGTCTACGAAGGGGCAGGCTACATTCACATGCTGTCGAAGGATCTGTGGGATGGCCATCCCTGCTGTGCCTTTGCCGCCAGCGATACCTGGATTGAGGCCAACCCCAACGCCTTCCGGGCGCTGAACAAGGCCATCATCGAAGCGACGGGCTATGCCCAAGACCCGGCCAACCGCACGGAAATTGCGGCAGCAATTTCTGACCGAGCCTTCCTCAATCAGCCCCCCGAAGTGGTGGAGGCGGTGCTGACCGGCAACTTTGAGGACGGCCAGGGCAATACCCTCAGCGTGCCGGATCGGATTGGCTTTGACCCCTACCCCTGGCAGAGCTTCGCCAAGTGGATTTCCTCACAGTTGGTGCGCTGGGATTTACAGGGGGATGGCAAAGCGGCGCAGGAATTGAACGACGCTACCTTTACCAGCGTGGCCGAGACGGTCTTTTTGACCGACCTAGCGCGGGAACTGGCCCAGGAGTTAGGTCAAAATCCCCCCACGGAAACGATGCGGGAAGAAAAGCTGGCCTTCGATACCTTTGATCCCTCCGATCCTGGAGCCTACGTTAAAGCTCAGATTGAGAAGTTTGGGTTTTAAGGATAGCTGAATGGGATCGGGTCTGATGCGTTGCCCTAACGCTTCGGTCTCCTTCGATGTCCGGCTAGATGCCCCCCGATGCAGAAGGGCGAGGAGACCTCGCCCCTACGAACTAAATCCCTGGTAATTGAGGGCATCGGGTTCGGATTCGGTATCCATCAACGATAATCGCTCTAAACGATAACGCGAGACTTTCACCATGGCACTCAGTCAACCAACACCCGTGGGCCTTGCACCCACCGTTAGCAAGGATCCCTGGTGGCAGAACGAAAACCTTAAAGCGGCTGGCCTATTTGCCCTTTCCCTAGGCCTATTTCTGTTGTTTTGGGAAATTGGCGCACGGGCGGGCTGGTTTGTGAAGGGCGTGCCCACCGCCACCGAAACCATTGGAGAATTTTGGTGGTGGGTAACCAACCCGTTTTACAATAACGGCCCCAACGATTTAGGCATCGGCTGGAACCTATTGATTAGCCTACGACGGGTAGCAATTGGCTATATTTTGGCGTCCCTAGTCGCTGTTCCTGCGGGGATTCTCATCGGCATGTCTCCGGTGGCCTACAAGGCTTTTAATCCCTACATTCAACTGCTCAAACCCGTATCTCCCCTGGCCTGGCTACCCCTGGGGCTTTACCTACTGCGGGATTCCGAGAAAACCGGGATTTTTATCATCTTTATCTCCAGCATTTGGCCGACACTGATCAACACCACCTTTGGGGTGGCCAATGTGAATCAGGACTATTTGGATGTCGCCAATACCCTCGGAGCGTCGAGACTGCGCACGATCTGGAAGGTGATTATTCCAGCAGCACTTCCCAACATCGTGTCGGGCTTACGAATTAGTATGGGGATTGCATGGCTGGTGATTGTGGCGGCAGAAATGTTGCTAGGCACTGGAATAGGCTATTTTATCTGGAACGAGTGGAATAACTTGTCTATCGCTAATATCCTAGTTGCCATCTTCATTATTGGTCTCGTAGGACTACTTCTAGACAATCTATTTGCCGCCCTCGAAAAATTTGTTGCCTTTGGTCGAAACTCATGAGAACAGCCCCTGTGAACAGTTATCTCTCAGCAGACACGCCATCGGATACGGCTCAATTATCAATTCGCAATGTTGCTAAGGTCTTCCCTGGTAAACGTGGCTTAATTAACAAGCTATCTGGCAAAACCAGTCGTGATTTTGTCGCTATCCAAGACATCAACTTGGAGATTGAACCCAATACCTTTGTGTCAATTATTGGCCCCTCTGGCTGCGGTAAATCTACCCTGCTAAACATGATCGCGGGCCTCAGCCCGATCAGCGGCGGCGAGATTTTTCTGAATGGCCACCCCATTACTGGACCAGGGCCAGACCGGGGTATGGTATTCCAAAATTATGCCGCCGCTGATCGGGCTGAGGCC
>CAZWNR010000266.1:0-6046 GCA_964635665.1 uncultured bacterium
GTGCTAGGGCACATTCAACGCAGCGGCACCCCCACCGCTGCCGACCGTCTGCTGGCCGCTGCCTTTGGCCGCAAAGCCACAGATCTCATTGCCGATGAGCGCTATGGCCGCCTGGTGGTATGGGAGGCAGGACGGGTGCGCTCCAAGGATTTGGGCGAGGCCATCGCCATTGTTCGCGATTGCCACGAGCGCAACGTCTGCCCAGGCCCCGTGGAGGTTGACGGCACCATGGTCAAGGTGGCCCGATCCCTCGGCATCTACGTGGGCGACCCTGCCACCCTGCCATCCCTGGCCACCACCCTGACTTAAGCTCACTAGTTTGCAAAGTTCCCGCAGCCCTCACCCAGGGGAATCTAGGATGCGGGGGTGATCCACCTAGAAATCGACGCCACGTTTGAGGTCGATGCCCTTTTCGGCGTAGTGCTTGTGGTTGAACACTTCGGAGTGGGTGCTGGCCAGTTCAAAGTAGGTGGGCTGGTTTTTGCAGCGCCCGGTGATGATCACGGCGGTATCCTTGGGTTTGCGCAGTAGGGCTTGAACGATGGGTTCTTCGGGCAGCAGCTCCAGATCCACCGTGGGGTTGAGTTCGTCCAAAATAATGGTTTTGTACAGCCCAGAGGCGATGGCGGTGCGGGCAATTTCCCAGCCCCGTTCCGCTTCTACGTAGTCGATGTCCTGCTGTTGTCCGCGCCAGACGATGGCATCGCGGCCACAGCGCTGGTGATCTACCAGGTTGGGGTAAATTTTGCGCAGGGCGGCAATGGCGGCATCTTCGGTGTAGCCGTTGCCGCCCTTTAGCCACTGGATAATCAGCACTCGGTGGGAGAGGTCTTGGCTAATGCCGCGACCGATGGCTTGCAGGGCTTTGCCCAGGGCGCTGGTGGATTTACCCTTACCTGCCCCCGTGTAGATTTCGATGCCCTCCAGCCCTGGGATATTGGAGGTGTGGAGTTGGGGCTTCATTTCGGAGTGCAGGTCGGCGATGTCGAGCAGGGGGCGAGGGGCGGCGCGTCCGGTGGCGATAATTTCCAGGTGATCGGGCTTGCGCCGCAGGGTTTTCACCACTTCATCGACGGAAAGCAGACCCAAGTCCAGCACAGGGTTGATTTCATCCAGCACCACCACGGAATACAGCCCGGAGGCAATCGCCCCCTTGGCCACATCCCAGCCCCGCTGGGCTTCCTGTTTGTCGAACTTGGTGATCTCTTCGGGGCCAAAAAATTCTGAGCGTCCGGTGCGGACTTGGTCGATCAGGTGGGGAAAGCCCCGCTGGAGGGCCTCAATGGCGGCATCTTCATCGTAGGTGCGGCCTGGGCCTTTGAGGAAGCGCAGCAGCAGCACCCGGCTTTCCATAAAGTTTTGAATGCCCAAGCCAATGGAACGCAGTACGACCCCCAGGGCCACCTGGGACTTGCCCTTGCCCTCGCCATCGTAGACATGCACCTGCCCGGTTAACCGTTCGTTGGTTTGTTGGGCCGTGCGAATACCAATGCCAGTTCTAACCATAGGAATGTTGGGGGATATTAGGGGGTGCGGGTTGGATGGACTGACATAACGCCGAAAAGCCTTGCTATCTGGTAGGTTGGGTAACGAAAGAGCAGAACCCAACAGGCCCTAAGTCTACGGTGATTGGGGGGTTCTACTGGGCTGCGCCCAACCTACGGTAGAGCGGGGTCAGACCATCAGGGTGAGGGCAGCCAGAGGTTAATTTTAGCGAAAGCCGGTGACCCCCTACGCCCAATTTGTCACTCAGCAGTATCCTTAAGACCACTTGCTATCCCAATTCTAAAATGTCCCCCACGGATGTCTTGGCCGACCTTGGATTACTGCCGCTGAAGGCCATTGTGTTTCAATCGATGCTGTTGATGGTGGCCATTGCCCTAGAGGCCATGGTGCTGCGCCAACACCTGCGCCTAGGCTATCAAACCAGCGTGCAGTATGCCGCCACCATCAACCTGCTGGCCACTAGCTTGGGGTGGATTGCCTTTCTCAGCCTAGAGGCGGTGTTGCCCACGGCCCTGCGCCAGCAAATCATGAGCTATGTGCTGTTCAGTCGCTTTTTCACCAACCCTTGGCTAGAATCGCTGCCCGTGATGATGGTGATGACGGCCATTGTGGTGTTTTTTGCCACCTACTGGGTCAAGCTCCAGAGCCTCAGTGCCCTGGTGGCGCTGCTGGGTAAGGCTCCCGTCTTGGAGGCTCCTGGCCTATCGGATCGGGGGCGGAGCAGTGCCCCCCGGCGCGGGGCACCCTCTGCGGCCCGTTCTCGCACCGCCACCTACACCGTGGCCGTCCTCCAGGCCAACGCCCTTAGCTTTACTGTGATCGTCCTGTTACTTTTCCTCCAGCTTCAGGTGGTGCTGCCATGATTCCGCCCTTGCCGCCCTATGTCACCGGCCTCAAAACCACCCTCTGGCCGAAGTCGGCGTTTTCCTGGCTCACCGTCATCTATATGAGCCTGATCTCGTGGCTGATGTCGGGGATCAGTCGTCTGCTGGAGGCCAGTCCCTTCACCGTGGGACTGATGGCCACCTTGGCCTGGATTTTCTTGGCGCTAGGGGTGGGCTGGGCCTTTGAGGCGAAGAAAATCAGACCCTTCGGCCTGTCCATTGCGCCCTGGGTGTCGGGGGGGATTCTGTGTCTGTTTCTGTTTGGATCCTGGGGCGGGGCTTGGTTGCAACCGGCGCTGATTACCTGGCCGCTGATGTCGTTTTTGGTGGTGGCCGTGCCCAACCTGCTGAGCTGGGAGTTTCACCCCAAGCGGCCCGCTCCCGCCATCCGCCAAAGCTTGGCCCTGCTGCTAGGGTTTAGCCTGCTGCTCAGCAGTTGGTTTCAGTTCTACTTTCGGATCCAAGTTTGGCTGCGCGATTATCCCAGCCTGATTGCTGACCAGTTTGACCACAGCGCCTTTGTCTACCGCATTCCGGGCCAAACCATGACCCTTTCGGCGGGGGTGAGCCACCTTACCCAGGCGGAACAACTTATTAAAGATCAAATCGACAACAAACCCTGGTCTTGGGTAGAGCGCTGGTTGCTCAACCTGGAGGGCCATCAGCAGGAACTTCAGCGTCAGGTGCAAACTAACCAGCCCCCCACCCCAGAGGATAAACTCTGGAACCTCAGCCTAAAAACCGCCACCAACGGCAACGGCTATACCCTGATGATGCACGCCCTATGGCTTGGCCCCAGCGCCAACGGCGAGGGCTACTACTTTGAAAAAACCTGTGAAATCATGCCCATCACCCAACCCGTTGCCAATGCCATGGAAGGCGGCATGGATGCAGCCTTGGCCCCCCCCACCCAATGGGCGCAGGTGCGGTGTCAGTTGGAAACCCCTCTACGCTACGGACGCCCCTAGCCCTAAACCTCGTACACTAGCAAAGGCAGAGCAGGAGGATGGTCGAAACCTATGGTGTTGTCTCGCATAGTGGTGATTGCTCGCAATGTGTTCCTAGAGGTAATCCGGGATCGCATCCTCTATTTAATGGCCCTGTTTGCCCTGCTGATGGTGGCGGCGGCTCTATTGCTGCCTCCGGTGTCGGCGGGAACGGAGCAAAAAATTCTCCTCGATTTGGGCCTCGCCGCCATGCACCTGCTCAGCGTGATCATTGCGGTGTTTGTGGGCACGGGCCTGGTAAATAAGGAAATTGAGAAGCGCACGGTGCTGGTGTTGTTGGCCAAGCCCGTCAGCCATGGCGAATTTATCGTGGGGAAGCACCTGGGGCTGTCGGCGGTGCTAGCGGTGCTGTTGGTGGGTCTAGGGCTGATGTTCGCCGCCATGCTGGCCATCATCGGGGTGCCCTTCTCCTTCGCCAGTTTAGCCCTGGCCACGGGCTTTATGCTCCTAGAGGTCATGCTGCTAACGGCGGTGGCGATGCTGTTTGGCGTGTTCACCAGTTCCCTGCTGGCCACCCTGCTTACCTTTGCCGTGTATCTGATGGGCCACCTCACCCAGGATCTCGTTGCCTTTGCCCAACTCAGCGACAACCCCGGCATCCAGCGCCTCACCAATGGGCTATACCTTTTCCTGCCCGACCTCGAACGCCTCAACCTACGCAACCTAGCCGTTTATGGACTAGACCTGCTGCCCGATCCCCTCACCCTGGTTACCCATGGGGCCTATGCCCTCATCTACAGCGCCCTACTGCTCACGGTGGCCACGGTGGTCTTCTCCCGTCGCCAGTTCTAGGGGCTGATTAGAAGCTCAGCCTGTTCAGCAGAAATGGGATCAGTGGCCTGGCATTCCAGTCGCCCTGCCGACGTCATCAGGGAAATTGTCAGGATTCTGGTTGAGGCGCTAGATCTGGGCTTGGCGAACTTGGTTCACGATGGCTTGGGCGGCCTGGGTGGGGTTTTCGGCCTCCATCACCGCCCGCACAATGGCCACCTGCTGGGCTCCGGCTTGCAAAACTTCCCCGATATTCTCCCCATCGATGCCGCCAATGGCAAACCAAGGCACCGGAGCCTGGGCGGCGGCGTAGCGCACGTAGTCTAGCCCGGCGGCGGCTTTTCCGGGCTTGGTGGGGGTGCTATATACCGGGCCAACCCCAATGTAGTCGGCTCCTTCGCTGAGGGCGCGGCTCATTTCTTCGGGGTTGGTGGTGGATCGGCCAATAATCGCCTGAGGCCCCAGCAGCCGACGGGCCACGGCAACGGGTAGATCGGTTTGGCCCAGGTGAACTCCATCGGCCTCCACTGCTAGGGCCAAATCCACCCGGTCGTTGACCAAAAAGATCGCCTGGTATTGGTGGCAGAGATCCCGCAGCTGCTGGGCTCGCTGGAAACGCACCTCGTCCTCGGTATTTTTATCTCGGTACTGCACCAGGGTAATGCCCCCCTTCAGGGCCGCTTCCACGGTGGCGATTAGGTTTGCCTGGGGCGAGGTCACCAGGTACACCGGAGCCTGCCGCAGACGATGCAGTCGATCCCCCCCCAGCAGATCGCTCTCTAGGGTGTAGACCTGGTAGCGCATGGTTTTGCAGGCGGCGGCAAAGTCGCTGCGGTAGAGTTTGCCGTATTCCTCCAGCACCCGTAGGGCCTCCTGCACTCGGCACAGGTTGGCCAACAGCACCGCCGCCACATCCCCCCGTTCTGCCTCCTGGGGGTGGGTGAGGGCCGTCCCCGGATCGCCAGGGGTATCGCGGGCTTGGCGCAGAATCGGATCGTGCCACTGGGCTAGGGTTTGGCGCAGGTGCTTGATCCGATCCGTTTGGTCAGCGTTGTTTAACCCAAACCGACACCATTCCTCAACGATGCGCAAACCCTCCCTGGCCCGATCTAGGTTGGCATCAAGGATGCGGTACACCGCCATGACTGAAGGGATGGCCGTGGGGCGGTTGGCAAAACTGGGGATTTGAGCCTGCATGGAAAACACTGTGCGGAAACTCTTACTATCCTAGCCAAGGGAATATCGTAGCTAGGAGAACATCCTAGCCGAGGAAGACTGGCCCAGCGTGGGACAAGCCATCGTTGACCCAGCCTGTCGCCCAGGGGCATCGGCCTTCTAGTGTTAGACTCGCTACCTGGTAATGGGGGCGGAGGGACTCGAACCCTCACGACCGCAATGGTCAACGGATTTTCATCCTCCCGCCGCTTTCGCGACCACCACCCTCCGACCCTTGGCCGCAGACTAGCGTTGAGAATTGGACCCTCCCTTTACCCTCGGCTATACGTTAGGGTAGCTCCCGTCGGGCCTCTGCACCTTCCAATCAGTCTTTGGTAGGCAAGCTACCGCCACCGACTGGCTTGGCTCAGGATTGCCATGTTCACCGATTTAGACTAGTTCTAGGACAATCTAAACCCTTGAAGTTAGGTTTCCCTGAGTTTGAGAGCATTCACTTAGCAAATTTCTTCGCCAAGGCTCAGTTTTCTAAGTCCGTAGCGTCTACCATTCCGCCACGCCCCCAGGACACCAACCCTGGACCTTAGCCCATGGCGATGTCGAGTATTATTCCATCACCAACTGCAACCAATTGCAACCATCGCCCTAGATTGTTTACAGGGAAGCCCCTGTCTGCGCCGGGGCCGGTAAACCACCTGGGAAGAG
>CAZWNR010000267.1:0-6029 GCA_964635665.1 uncultured bacterium
ACCTCTCTCTAAACGCCAAAGACGATGCCCTATTCCTCTGATAAATAGGTTGAAGATTGTTACCAGCCTAAGCTTGACAGACAGGTACTTTTGGCTAAGACGCTAAGACACCGTGATGACGGTAAGCTAGTACCTTAAAAATGAAGAAATATGTACAAGAATCCCCGCCCAAGGGCAGCCATCGCCAAGAATTTAATACAAAATCTCCTAAGAATGCCCTGAGATAGCTACAGCCACGAGTAAACAGGGAATACTAATATCTGTTCCTGGCCAATGCCTATTTCAGGACAGATCGTTTCCTTGGCTATCGTTATGCACAATATTCTTGTTTCCCCCAAAGCTCGCAAGCCTCGCTCTGGCAGCCTAGCTGACCGATGGCGCTACTGGTTTGATAATTTCATGGCGCGGGGTACGGTGGCCTTAGTGAGTGGCTTGGGTTTAGTGTCCTTGGCGTTTATTACGCTGATGGCTGTTGTGGTAACGGCCTCTGGGATGCGGCCTGAGAATGAGGAAAGACTGAATTTACCCGAATCCCTGTGGGGAGTGCTGATGCGTACCCTCGATTCGGGGACGGTGGGTGGTGATACGGGCTGGGTATTTCGGTTAACGATGCTGTTTGTTACCTTTGGCGGCATCTTTTTGGTCAGTACGCTGATCGGTTTGCTCAGTAGCGGTATTGATAGCAAACTTGAGGATCTCCGCAAGGGACGTTCGCGAGTTCTAGAGACCGATCACATTGTGATTTTGGGGTGGTCGTTACAAATTTTCACCCTAATTTCAGAATTGGCCTTGGCCAATGCTAACCGCTACGATACCTGCATCGTTATTCTCAGTGAGAACGATAAGGTGGAGATGGAATTAGCTCTGCAAGAAACCCTAGGAAAACTACCTCGGGTGCGGATTGTCTGTCGGACGGGTAACCCTAGCAGCATAGCCGATCTGGGTATCGTAAGTATCCAAACGGCACGATCCATTGTCATTCTAAATTCCTCCCATAATCAGGATGATACCCACTTAATTACTACGCTATTGGCCATTGCTAATATTCCCCGCTCTCACCCCCAGCCCTACCATTTGGTGGCCCAGGTGCAGTCTAAAAAAACATTAGATGTTCTGAATTTGGTGGCACAAAGTGATGTAGAGCCATTATTGATTAATGACTTAATTTCTCGCATTGTGGTGCAAACTTGCCGTCAGTCGGGGTTGTCTACGGTTTATATTGATCTGCTGAACTTTAGCGGCGACGAAATTTACTTCCGCGAAGAACCTACGCTACAGGGAAAATCCTACGGGCAGGCTTTACTATCCTACAACCACTCATCGGTCATTGGTATTCAGACCAGTGATGGAACCATCCAACTGAATCCCCCCAGCGATAGGGTGTTACAAGCTGGGGAACGACTGATTGTCATTAGTGAAGATGATGATACAACCTACCTCAATCAGGCAACAGAAGCTCCCATTGACGAGCAGGCTATTCACTTAGTCGATCCAGTACCACCTAGGGCCGAACAGACCCTAATTTTGGGTTGGAATGATCGAGTCAATAGCATTATTCAACTGTTAGATCAGTATGTGGCTCCTGAATCTCAAATAACGGTGGTGGCCGAGCTACCCGAACAAGAGGTTGATGTATCCGAGGCTATTCTTACGCTAAAAAATCAAACCGTTCGCTATCGGCAGGGCGATCCTACAGATCGCGATGTGCTTGATAAACTCAATCTAATCCAGTATGACCATGCCGTGGTGCTCTGTAATGCCGACCTCGATGCAGAACAGGCCGATGCCCAAACCCTCGTTACCCTGTTACACCTGCGGGATATTTGTGATCATCACCAGCACTCCTGTCAGATTGTGACTGAAATTTTGGATGTGCGAAATCAAGCGTTAGCTCAGGTGGCTCGGCCCGATGACTTTGTCATTAGCGAGCATTTAATTAGCCTAATGTTGGCCCAAGTTGCCGAGCAAAAAAGTATTAACGCCGTTCTTACGGATCTATTCAGTCCCGAAGGATCCGAAATTTATCTAAAGCCTGCCCGCCACTACGTTACCCTAGAAAACCCTGTGAACTTCTATACCGTGGTAGAAGCCGCTCGGCGGCGGGGAGAATCGGCCATTGGCTATCGGCGTAAGGCCGACGCTAACAATGTTGCTCGCGCCTATGGCACCATCCTCAATCCAAAGAAAGATGACCTGATTGAGTTTCAGCCTCAAGACATGATTATCCTCTTAGCCGAATCGTAGGGTGTATTCGCAACGCAATGCACCCAGTTTTGACCCAATCATAAACACACCAAATCTTGGCCAAATTGTAGGGTTCATCCGCGCTAGCAATGCACCAAATCGTAGATTCTGATGTGGTGCATTGCGGCTCACAAGCGTAATTTGGGGTAATTAGCGGGGATTGTGAGCCGCGTAGGCGGAGCCGCGCCCCAGCGCTATGCGCCTACCGTTAACTCCCCCCAATGCGGGCCACGTCGCGGGCGTTTTCTTCAAAGGCGGCGGTGAGGGCATCGTCGCCGGTAAGGCCATCGGCAATGGCTTTTTGGATGTGTTGCAGCACCCGTTTGTAGTCGCGGGGCATCACCTTAACGAACTTGGGTAGTAGGCTGTCCCAGTTATCGAGGATGCGCTGGCCCAGTTTGCTTTCCGTGTAGCCCACATGGCGCTGGATCAGTTCCTGAAGGTCGCGGATTTCTTCGGGATCTTCGAGGGATTCCAGGTCTACCATTTCGCGGTTGCAGCGGGTGGGGAAGTCGCCCGTTTCATCCAGCACGTAGGCGATGCCGCCGCTCATACCCGCCGCGAAGTTGCGCCCGGTGCGGCCTAGGACGATGGCCTTGCCCCCGGTCATGTATTCGCAGGCGTGGTCACCCACCCCTTCCACCACGGCAGTCACGCCGGAATTGCGCACACAGAACCGCTCCCCAGCCAGCCCCCGAATGAAGGCCTCGCCGTTGGTGGCCCCATAGAAGGCGACGTTGCCGGTGATGATGTTTTCTGCCGGGACGAAGGTGGACTGTTTGGGCGGGTAGAGCAGGATTTTGCCGCCACTGAGGCCCTTGCCCAGGTAGTCGTTGGCCTCGCCTTCCAGTTCGAGGGTAACGCCCTTGGGCACAAAGGCCCCAAAGCTTTGGCCCGCGCTGCCCTGGAAGTGGAGGTGAACGGTGTCTTCGGGTAGACCCTCCCAGTGGCGTTTGGTGATTTCGTTGCCGAGGATGGTACCCACCACGCGGTTAGTGTTTTGGATGGTGAGGCTGGCGGCAACCGTCTCGCCCCGTTCAATGGCGGGGGCGCAGAGGTCCAGCAGCTTGGTCATGTCTAGGGATTGCTCCAGGCCATGATCCTGAGCCATCTGGCAGTAGCGACCAACTTCGAGGCCAACCTCCGGCTGATGCAGAATGGGGGAGAGATCCAGCCCCTTGGCCTTCCAGTGGTCGATGGCAGCTTTGGGCTCCAGCACATCGGTACGACCCACCATTTCGTCCACGGTGCGGAAACCCAGTTGGGCCATCCATTCCCGCATTTCTTGGGCAATGAACCGCATAAAGTTGACCACATGGTCGGGGTCGCCCATGAAGTGCTTGCGCAGTTCGGGATCCTGAGTGGCCACGCCCACGGGGCAGGTGTTCAGGTGGCAGACGCGCATCATAATGCAGCCCAGGGAAACCAGGGGTGCGGTAGAGAAGCCAAACTCTTCGGCCCCCAGCAGGGCACCGATCACCACGTCGCGCCCGGTCTTCATTTGGCCATCGGTTTCGACGACGACGCGGCTACGCAGGTTGTTCAGCACCAGGGTTTGGTGGGTTTCGGCGAGGCCCAGTTCCCAGGGCAGGCCAGCGTGTTTGATGGAGGTTTGGGGCGAGGCTCCGGTACCGCCATCGAATCCGGCAATCAAAATCACATCGGCGTGGGCCTTGGCCACCCCAGCGGCGATGGTGCCGACCCCCACTTCGGAAACGAGCTTGACGTTGATGCGGGCCTCACGGTTGGCGTTTTTGAGGTCGTGGATCAGCTCGGCCAGGTCTTCGATGGAGTAGATATCGTGGTGGGGCGGTGGCGAAATCAGGCCTACACCGGGGGTAGAGTGGCGCACCTTGGCCACCCAGGGGTAAACCTTGCGACCAGGTAGTTGGCCACCCTCACCGGGTTTTGCGCCCTGGGCCATTTTGATTTGAATTTCCTTGGCCTGGGAGAGGTACAGGCTTGTGACCCCAAACCGACCGGAAGCCACCTGTTTGATGGCGCTGTTTTTAGAGTCGCCCTGGTCGTTGGTCCAGGTGTAGCGTTCTGGGTCTTCGCCGCCCTCCCCGGTGTTGGATTTGCCGCCGATGCGGTTCATGGCAATGGCCAGGGCTTCGTGGGTTTCCTTGGAGATCGACCCGTAGCTCATCGCCCCGGTCTTAAATCGGCGGGTAATGGCCTCGATGGGTTCCACTTCCTCCAGGGGAATCGGCTGGCGTGCCTTAAACTGGAGCAAATCCCGCAGGCGGAAGAGCTGTTTATCCTGGTCATTCACCAGCTTGGCGTACTGTTTGTAAGCCTCGTAATCCCCGGTTCGCACCGCCCTTTGCAAGGCGTGGATCACTTCGGGACTAAGCAGGTGGGCCTCCCCTTCCTTGCGCCACTGGTAGTCGCCGCCCACATCCAGGGTGACATTTTCCGTGGGGCGGTCGGGGAAGGCATGGCGGTGGCGCTTCAGGGCTTCTTCGGCCAGCACATCTAGCCCCACGCCCTGAATCCGGGAGGCCGTCCAGGTGAAGTACTGGTCAATCACGCTTTGGTTCAGACCCAGCGCTTCAAAAATTTGCGCCCCGCGATAGCTCTGAATCGTGGAAATACCAATCTTGGAGGCAATTTTGATCACCCCCTTGGTGACGGCCTTGATGAAGTTCTGGCAGGCTTTGTCGAAATCCATCGGCGGCAGAAGCTGGTCATCCATCATGCCCTGGATGGTGTCGAACACCAGGTAGGGATTGATCGCGCCGCAGCCGTAGCCGATCAGGGTGGCGAAATGGTGAACTTCACGGGGTTCACCCGATTCCAGCACCAGACCCACACGGGTGCGGCTACCGTTGCGGATTAGGTGGTGGTGCAGCCCAGCTACGGCCAGCAGGGCAGGAATGGGAGCTTGGCTAGCGTCCACATCCCGGTCGGACAGGATGATCAGACCCTTGCCTTCCGAAATCGCTGCATCCGCCGCCGCACAGATGTTGTCCAGGGCGGATTTCAAACCCGCTTCACCCTCGCTAGCGGGGAACACCATCGGCAACGTCACCGACGGGAAGCCGCTACCGCCAGCATTCTTCAGCTTGGCCAGTTCCCCATTGGTGATGATCGGCGTGTTCAGGCTAATCAACCGACAGCTTTCTGGTTCCGGCTTCAGCAGGTTGCGTTCGCTGCCAATGGTGGTTTGGGCCGAGGTGATGATCGCCTCGCGGATGGAGTCAATGGGCGGGTTGGTCACCTGGGCAAAGAGCTGGTGGAAGTAGTCGTACAGCAGCCGGGGCTTGTTAGAGAGCACGGGCAGCGGCGTATCCGTCCCCATAGCGCCCACGGCTTCCACGCCGTTTTCGGCCATCGGCTTCAGCAGCAGGCGTAGTTCCTCAAAGCTATAGCCAAAGGCCGTTTGCGAAATGGGTAGGGGCGCAGGTTGGGGCGCGGTAGGTTGGGGCGCACTGCTGTGCGCCCGTACGGCGGGGGATTCGGGCAGGTCGGACAGCTTCACCAAATGCTGATCCAGCCACTCTCGGTAGGGTTGTTCGGTGGCGACCTGGGCTTTGATTTCCTCGTCGGCGACGATGCGGCCCTCTTCCATATTCACCAGGAACATCCGACCTGGCTCTAGGCGGCCCTTGTAGGCGACGTTTTCGGGGGCGATGGGCAGTACGCCAGCCTCCGAGGCCATGATCACCAGGTCGTCCTTGGTCACCGTGTAGCGAGAGGGCCGCAGACCGTTGCGATCTAGCACGGCTCCCATCATGGTGCCGTCGGTGAAGGCGATCGCGGCGGGGCCGTCCCAGGGTTCC
>CAZWNR010000268.1:0-2979 GCA_964635665.1 uncultured bacterium
GTGCACGGCAAACAGACAGGGGACACCTTGGCCCTCTTGGTAGGTGCGGCGCACTAGGTGGCCGGGGCCTTTGGGGGCCACCATCACCACATCCACATCGGCGGGGGGCACAATTTGGCCAAAGTTGATGTTGAAGCCGTGGGCAAACAGCAGCACGTTACCCGCTTCTAGGTTGGGGGCAATGGCTTCTTTGTAGATGGTCTTTTGCACTTCGTCGGGTAGCAGAATCATCACCCAGTCGGCCAGCTTGGCAGCTTCGGCCACGGGCTTGACGGTCAGCCCCTCGGCTTCGGCCTTGGCGGTAGACTTGCTGCCTTCGTATAGGCCCACAATGACGTTGACGCCGCTGTCTTTGAGGTTGAGGGCGTGGGCGTGGCCCTGGGAACCATAGCCAATAATGGCCACGGTTTTGCCGTTGAGTAGGTCTAGGTTGGCGTCACTGTCGTAATACATGCGGGCCATGGATTGAGTCTCCTTGTTGTCTGAGGCAAGGGCATTGAGATTGCCAGTCTATGATCTTACCAAAAGGGGGGAGGCCAAAGCGAGGATACGCGAATCTAAAGGGCGACGTTTTGCGACCCTAGCCCAAACGCCAGAGAACTTCTTTTGCAACTTAATAGCTATTTAGTTATATTAGGTATGCTTCGCCTATCTCAACGTTTGGTGCAAGATGCCACGGTCGGTGGCCGTTGTTGACCCTGGATTCAATGCTTCTCAACGGTTAAGGCTAGATCTGTGGGTGGCCCATCGCCTCAGCCCTGGGTTCCACAAACTGGCCAGCTATCCCCCTATCTCCAGTTTTGCCATGAAAATTGCGGTTTCTAGTCAAGATAAAGCCCATGTCACCGGGCATTTGGGTCGTTGTCAGCGCTTTTGGGTCTACGACCTAGAGGGTGACAATATTCAAGGGAAGGAGCTATTCCAGCTCACGAAGGATCAAAGTTTCCACGAGAGTTCTCCCCAGGTGGCCCATCCCCTGGATGGAGTGCAGGTGTTGATTAGTGGCGGCATGGGGCGCGGGTTGGCCCGTCGGCTAGAATCCAAGGGCATTTTGCCTGTGATTACCCCCGAAACCGATCCCGATGTGGCCATTGCCGCCTATACCGCTGGCACCTTGGCCATTACGGCCCTAGAAGACCATGTCCATCACCACGACCACGATCACGACCACGGTCACCAGCACGACCACGGCGACGGCGAAGGCTGCGGCTGTTCCTCGGCGTCCTAACTCCAGACAAAACCCCAGATAAATTGTTCTGATTCAGAGCCTCCGTAGACCGATTCCCTACCGTTGGACAGGTGGGGAATCCAGGTTTTCTTCTGCGGGTTTGGCATGAATCAGACAGGCTTGCGGATCAAATCAATCAGGACGAACGAAAAGCTATGACTAGAATCATCCGCTCCGTGAAGGCTGGGGTATATCGGGGATTGCTGCTGCTGTTGGTGGTTCTGCTGGGCTGGACTGGGGGAATGTCGTCGGCCTCGGCCACAGTGCGCACCCTAGAAGAAGCCCCTGGGCAGGTGGTGGTGCAGTCGCGCCAAAGCCTTCAGGATCAGCATGGACGCAGTTGGCAGGTGATTGCCTTCAAACGCCAGCGGCCCGATGGTACGGCCACCTTTGCGATGCGGCTTGTGGGCTTTCCGGGGTCGGTTACGATAGATCGCGCCTTGCCCCTCACCCTCACCAATTCCTTGGGCAAAACCGTTACCGCCGCCGATGCGTCGGGTAAAGTTTTCACCGATGCCGAACGCCCCGAACCCCATGTGGGTCAGTACGATTTGCAGCCTATTTTGGCCCAGCTTCAGGCGGAAATTCCTTTACAAATCACCCTACCCACGGTGGACGACGAAGCAGTGCAGCTGATGGTGCCTGCGGCCCTGGTGAAGGAATGGCAGTCTGTGGCGAATGCTGGATAGGGGTCGATGCCCGATCCGCCCCTGCCAGATCCGCCGATACGAGATCAGCCGATACCGGATTAGCCCATGCCCAACCAACGGCCCATTGCGGATAGCGTGCCGAGGCAAGATCAGCCCACTCCATCAGGGCCAATGTCGCCAGAGGTAGCCGAATCCCTCGGTACAGGGATTACCGGACGACCCCAGCTAGAGGCCACCACGATAGAAACCCAGGGCAACTGGCTGCGTTTCCATCGGCTGTGGGGCCAGTTGCCAGAGGCCGCCATCCAAGACCTCGCCCAATCCCTACATTTACTAAGAGCTGAGGCGGGGGAGGTGCTGTTTCAGCCCCAAACCCTATCCCTAGGGCTATACCTGCTGAAGTGGGGGGCGGTGGCCATCTATCGCCCCTCGGCCCTGGGGCCATTGCTGATTCGCCAGCGCAGTGCCGGAGATCTGTTTGGCTATGTGTCGCTGATGGGAAGCGCCGACCACGGCATTCACCAAACCCAGGCTGTGGCCCTCAGCGCTAGCGAGATTTGGTTTGTGCCCCAGGGGGTGTTTCACCAGATCATGCAGCGCCATCCCCAGTTTGAGCATTTGCTGAATACCTTGCTGGTGCAGGATCTCAATGCCTTTAGCGCCCGCATTGCCCAGGAAGAACAGCGCATTCAGGGCTTGCGAGACTACCTTCAGCCTATACCTCAGCAGCAGGCCGTTTGGGGGCAGAGCAAAGTTGCCACCAAGCTGAAAACCCAGGTCGATCAGGCCACCGCCAGTCTTCAGCCCGTGGTTCTCCAGGGGGCCGCAGGCACGGGCAAAACCTTTTTGGCGGGGATCATCCATCGGCAATCGAGCTTAGTCGATCAACCCTTTGCCGAGGTGGACTGTGCCCAGTTGCCCCAATTGGAGGATGGACGGCTGGATACCGATGCTCTCTTTGGTCGGGGTGATCGCCCTGGATTGTTGGAACTGCTGGAAAGGGGCACGCTGTTGATTAGCCAGGCCCAGCGGTTGGGGGCCGAGGATCGGGAGCGCCTGTTGCACTACAGCCTGACGGGACGTTTGTTTAGAAATCCTCAG
>CAZWNR010000268.1:3079-6021 GCA_964635665.1 uncultured bacterium
TCTGCCCTGGCCTGCGGAAACGGTGATCTCCCTCAAGCTGCCCAGCCTCACCCAGCGCAAGGCGGATATTCCTGCCTTTGCCGATCACTTTTTGGCCCAGTGGTGTCAGGCCCAGAACCGTCCCACCCTCACCCTCGATCAGGCGGATCGGCGGCGATTGCTGAGCTACGACTACCCCGGCAACCTCACCGAACTGGCGGAAATTCTCTACCGGGCGGTGATTATGACACCCCTGGACCAAACGGCCATCCCAGAGCAAGCCCTGTGGTCGGTGCAATCGGTCAAAAATGCCTTTCGCATTGACCTACTCACCCAAGTTCCCTGGCTGCGGCGGGCCTTGCTTAGTCGGTGGTACCCAGAGGGGCTGTGGGTGGCCATGATGGCGGTGTTTGTGCCGGTGACGCTGGCGGGGTTCCTTGGCCCCCAGGGGCGGGGCGACAGCGTGACTCTGAACCTGTTTTGGGCCTGGTGGTGGCCGGGGTATTTGTTTTTATTCGTGTTTGTGGGGCGGCTGTGGTGCGCCGTGTGTCCGTTCATGATTATGGCGGAGGGGCTGCGGCGACTATCGCTGTGGCTGTGGCCCCGGCAGCAATGGGCTTGGCCCACCCGCTGGCTGAATCGCTGGGGGGCGTGGCTGCTGTTTCTGGGCTTTGGGGTGATCTACCTCTGGGAAAAACTCTGGGATTTGCCCCACCATGCTGACCTATCGGCCTGGTTGCTGCTGGCGATTACGGCGGGGGCGGTGATCGCCAGCCTGATCTATGAACGGCGGCTGTGGTGTCGCTACCTGTGCCCCATCGGCGGCATGAACGGCCTGTTTGCCAAGCTGGCCATGGTAGAACTGCGGTCTACCCAGCAGGTGTGCGGTAGCCAGTGCAGCACCTTTGGCTGCTACAAGGGCAGTGGGGCCACCCCCGTCACCTTTGCTGATGCCCTGCCGGAGGAAGGCCAGGCCACCGAGGGCTGTCCGCTCTATTCCCATCCGGCCCAGTTGCCCAACAACCGCGACTGCGTGCTTTGTATGACCTGCCTCAAAGCCTGTCCCAATCGTTCCGTACAGTTGAATCTACGGTTCCCCGGTTCCGACATTTTAGACAACCACCAGGGCACCGGAGCCGAAGCCGCCCTACTCCTGATGCTGCTGGGGGGCGTGTTTATGCACCACGGCCCTCAAATTTTGGCGGATTTGGGCCTGTCCCCCTGGCCCCTAGACGCCGATCACCTGATCACCAGTGCGCCCCTGGCCTTGGCCTTGCTCAGTTTGCCCGCCCTAGCCTTGGCCCTCGTCCATGGGGTATCCCGGTGGATTGACCCCCACCAGCCCGACTATGTCACCGTCGCCTATGCCTACCTGCCCTTCACCCTGGCCCTCAACCTGGCCCACTATATCCCTGCCGCCACCACCGAAGCAGGGCAAATTCTAGTTGTTATTGCCCGTAGTTTGGGCTATTGCGACCTGCCCCTACCCACCCTCACCTGGAGCCCCGATGTTGCGTCCTTTCTCCAGGGAGTGACGATTCTCTCCGCCCTGATCTTCAGCATCTATCCCCTGCGGCGCATTACCCAGCGCCCCTGGGGGGCAAACCTGCCCCATATTGGGTTGATGATTAGCCTCACCTTGGCAGGCTTCTGGCTGATGGTTTAGGGCCTTCCTATCACAACATTTTCCCCTGGTGGTGTACCCATGCCGATCTATGCCGATATTACCGCCACCATTGGGCGCACGCCCCTGGTAAGGCTCCAGCGCTTGCCCCAGCAATGGCACTGTGGGGCAGAGATTGTGCTGAAACTGGAGGGGATGAATCCGGCCAAATCGGTGAAGGATCGCATCGCCGTGAGCATGGTGCTGGAGGCAGAACAGGCGGGGCTGATTCAGCCTGGCGTGTCTACGATTGTGGAAGCCACCTCTGGCAATACGGGTATTGGCTTGGCCATGGTGTGCGCGGCCCGGGGCTATCGGCTGATTGTCACCATGCCAGAGCACATGAGCCTAGAGCGGCAGCAGATTTTACGGGCCTATGGGGCTGAGGTACAGCTCACCGCCGCCGCCGCCGACATGGCCGGGGCCATCGAACGGGCCAATTCTCTGCTGGCGACCCTGCCCCACGCCTTTTCGCCCCACCAGTTCAGCAATCCAGCCAACCCCAGCATCCATTACCAAGCCACTGGCCCCGAAATTTGGCAAGACACCGATGGCGATCTGGCGGTGCTGGTGGTGGGCGTGGGCACCGGAGGCACCCTCACCGGGGCGGGGCAATACCTCAAACAAAAAAATCCCGCCCTACGCATTGTGGCGGTAGAACCCGAAAACAGCGCTGTCCTCAGCGGCGGCAACCCAGGCCACCACGATCTCCAAGGGCTGGGGGCTGGCTTTGTGCCCGATGTGCTGCGCCCCGACCTGATCGATGAAATTGTCACCGTCACCGAAGCCGACGCCTACACCGTGGGGCGACAACTGGCCCAGCAAGAGGGCATCATGGGCGGCATTTCCACCGGAGCCGCCGTCTATGCCGCCCTTCGGGTGGGGCAGCGGCTTCAACCTATCCATCAGGATGCCCCACAAGATGCCCCAACCCCCCCGCCCCGCATTGTGGTGATTCAGCCCAGTGCAGGCGAACGCTACCTCAGCACCGCCCTGTGGCGATCCATAGCCAAGGACGTGGCCAAGGATTAGGAGACCTATAGCCCTATCGCAAACCTCGCTCTACCGCAGACCCAGCCAGGTGACAATCGGTTGCCCAGTGGCCAGCTCAAACAACACTAGGGCCACAAAGCCAAGCATCGCCGCCCGACCATTGACCCGCTCGGCATAGTCGTTAAAACCCGACTTAGGACGGTCGATCACAGGGGTAACAGAAGGTTCAGTTTTCATGGTTAAGACGCCTTACTTAGAAATCAGTACAAATGAAGATGGGACACCGTAGGGGGGGGCGAGCCCACCA
>CAZWNR010000269.1:0-5980 GCA_964635665.1 uncultured bacterium
CTGCTGGCTGAACACAAAACCCGCATCGCCACGGTTTTCATCGACCTGATGATGCCCACCATGGATGGTATCACCGCCCTACCCCTGCTGCGGCGCGTCAACCCCGAAGTCCCCGTCATCGCCATGAGTGGCCTCAACCTAGCCGAAGCCGCCAACACCGAATCCTACGGTTTCCAGGGCTTTCTGGCGAAGCCCTTCACCCACCAAGACCTGATCCAGCAATTGCAATCCCTACACTCAGGCCACTGACCTAGTCCTGCCTTAGGCGTTGGATAGGCGAGCGACGGCTTCGCCCCTGAGGCGCTGGTGGGTGTCAGCCAGCAGGGCAGGAATTTCCTGGGCGTAGGGACTGTGGCGCAGACAGTCGGTCAGGTCAAGGTTGTGGATGGCCTCGGCCCTTTGGCCAGGGAACCAGTGGCCGCCGTTGCCCAGCAGGTTGTAGCGGGCCTTGGCAAATTCTTCCATGTCGTAGGCCAGCAGCAGATTCCGCAACCACAGAATAACGGGAATGTTGACCTGGCCGGGGGTGTGTTCTGGAGTGGGCAGCCCTTGTCGCCAGCGGTTCAGCCAGTCTTCGCCCAGGACGGTTTTGGCCCGTTGTTCGAGCCGTTCTAGGATGGGGGCTAGGTGGGTTGCGGCCTCCGCCAGCAGGGGCAGGGTCTGGAGGTGTTCGTCAAAGTCGCCGGGGCGGGCCGCGCCAATGCTGAGGGTATGCACCTGCGGGCGGCTGAGACAGAACAGATTGTTGAACACCATGGGGCTGAGGGGGGCGCAGAGATCTACCAGGGTTTTGGGTGGATTGTAAAGGTGGCCCCCTTTATCCGACGGACTGATGATAAACACGCCCATGTCGTGGCGCTGGGCGGCTTCGATGGCGGGCCAGTTGTCTTGATTGATGTAGTACCAATGCAGGTTGACATAGTCGAACTGGTCGGACTCAATCGCCTGCTGAATCACCGCCGTGGGAGCGTGGGTAGAAAATCCGATGAACCGTACCCGCCCCTGGCGCTGGAACTCCTGGGCCACCTCTAGGCAGCCCCTCGGTCGCAGCGTCCAGTCTAGCAGTTCGGCGGTGTTGACACCGTGGATACCCAGCAGGTCTACCGTTTCCAGCTTCAGGTTATCCAGGGATTGACCGAGGGTGCGGCGAAAGTCCTCCGGGTTTTCGGTGGGAGAGACCTTGGTTTGCACAATCATGCCGTCGCGGGGCAGGGTGGGCAGAATTTGCCCCAGTTGAATTTCTGACGTGCCATAGCCCCTAGCCGTTTCGATGTGGTTGATACCCAGGTCTAGGGCGCGGCGAATCGTGGCCTCTAGGTTGGTCTGGTTTTTGGCCGGAATGTCCGCTAGGGGCACATCTTTCCAGGAATGCTGATAGCGCATACCGCCGCAGGAAAACACAGGTATTTGCAGATTGGTGCGGCCAAAGCGACGGTACTGCATGGGAGGAGGTTCACAAAACGTTATAAAAGCTACCCCCCACGGTAATCAATGCCCTGCCCGTTGTAAAGCCTGGGGGCAAAGATAAGCTCCCCCAGCTTAGATCCTCGGCTAGGGAAGCCCGGTGGTCTGGGGGGGCAAAATAGGCCTGTAGCTGATGGTACAGATCGGCGGTGGGGCGGCTGAGGTCTAGGCTGAGGAGAGCCCCGCTGGGGTGGTAGCGCTGGATCACCGCTTGCAGGGCGTGGGGAATGGCGGTGTCTAGCCCCGTCAGGGCCGCCGCCACCTCATCGGCGAGGCGGCCACTACCTGCCACAACGAGCAGGGGCCGACCCGCCGCTAGATTAATGTGGAGATCGAGGGCCGCAATCTGCCCGCCGTTAATCAGCAGGGTCAGGGCAGGTTTGGGCGTGGCTACCGCTGTGGCCAAATCAGAAATCCAGGCTGACTCACTGCCCCAATCCTGGCCAGGAATCAGCAAGAAATGGGTGTGGTGAGGCTCTAGATCATGGCAAGAATTATCCGCCGGAGATGGCGGAAATTCCGTAGATGTGGGGTAGGCGTTCGTTACGGACGGGGGCAATTTGGCCTGTCCCTGGGGCAACACCCCAACCAGAGGGAAGGTACCCCCTAGTCGCTGCCGAGCCCGCCCCATCAGCCGCATGACTCCGGTGTCGGTACCACCGTCAATCACGGTCAAGTTATGGGCTTGGGCCAGGGGACCCAGCACCTGATCAAACAACACCTGGAGCCGTTGCAAGCTGGAGTCTGCCATGAACCCTGCTCCACCAATGATGACCAAGGTGGGGCGGGGATGCTCTAGGGCAACGAGGTCGAGGGCTTGCAGGCTGGTATGGTGGGGTGCAAGCCAAAGCCCCTTAGCGCAGTGCCCGCCAGGGAAGGATAGGGTAAAGGGGCCAGGATCAACGGGGTCTGCCATGGTGCGCATTTATATCCACTGCGTTTCGGAGTGCCCAGACCGGAAAGCCCCCAGCCTCCCACTCTCCTAGGCCACCAGGTCGGGGATGGCCGCTTCATCGAGGTCAAAGTTGGCGGTTACGGATTGCACATCGTCCAAGTCTTCCAGAGCTTCCATCAGCTTCATTAACAATCGTGCCTGATCCGGATCGGTGACCACAACGGTGTTGCTAGGAATCCAGCGTAGCTCACTCTGCTGCACCGCATAGCCATGGGCTTTCAGGGCCGTATCTAACGGCTCCAAGTCCACTGGGGCGCAGAACACCTCGGCTCCGGGGGTGTCTTCATCGAGGTCAATCATCTCGTAGGTTTCGGCCCCACCCTCCAGGGCTGCCTCCAGCAGGGCATCTTCATCACCAGGATGGGCTACGGTAACTACCCCTTTTTGGTCAAACATCCAGCCCACGCAGCCGGTTTCCCCCAGGTTACCGTTGCGTTTGCTAAAGGCGGCCCGCAGGTCGGCGGCGGTGCGGTTGCGGTTGTCGGTCAGGGCTTCGATCAGCACGGCAATGCCACCGGGGCCATAGCCCTCGTAGCGAATCGCCTCATAGCTATCGTCGGCCCCCAGCTGACCTGCCCCCTTGGCGATGGCGCGATCAATATTGTCGTTGGGCACCCCGGCGGCCTTGGCCTTGTCAATGGCGGTACGCAACTGAAAATTACCCGCTGGGTCTGCTCCCCCCAGTCGGGCCGCCACAATGATTTCCCGCGACATCTTGGCAAAGACTTTGCCCTTGACCGCATCCACACGGGCTTTCTGCCGCTTAATGTTGGCCCACTTACTATGACCTGCCATACCTCATCTAGGGATCACTGCATGTTCGATTCTATCGCTTGACCTGCCCCAATCCGCCTTAGCGGTTCATTCTCACCTGAGATCAGGGGCCGCCACGCCCCAGCCCTAGCAATTCCGCCTACCAACTCCCGATCCCCTGTCGTCAACGTCACCTCAGTCTAATTGGTAGATTGGGCTGCGCTTCGCTGCACCCAACGCGACATCAAGGGCTTTCGGGTTGGTGTCAGGCAGTCAGCCCATGAAGTTCTAATAAGAGTCTAACTGAGACTCTAAGCCTAAGGAATTTTCTTGACGTTATGTCGATTAAAATGGCATTTTAATTTCACCATTGATTTAGACAATAAATATATAGTTTATGGACTTAAACCCTTAGTTCTCTAAATACATTTTTTGGGATGATAACCCGACTACTATTATTAGAGGATAACGATCTATATGTACTTTATTAAAGCCAGGATTAGATTTTGTTTTTAATGGTAACGACATTAATACATTGACCTAAGGTCGTGGAATCCTGTGATAGCCACCGCTTGCCTAGGATGTATCTTGAATGCCTCTCTTGTCCTTGATCGAGCAGCCTAGAACACAAATCCTAGACCGCTTATCTGTAAAGGGTTGTGGCCCACCAAGCAAAGCGCACACCACACACCTCCAGGCCCGCAGCAAGCACCCTTGCCCCTTTGGAGAGACGAGCCCTCTGGGCATCGCGACCTCTACGCTATCTAATGCCTCATCGACAAGATTATTTAAGATATGTCGGGGCATTTAGCTGCCTTCAAAAAATAAAATAAATCAAAAGAAAAAAGAGAAAGCGGCGGAAATTTTACGACTAAGAAAACTTAACGCTATATCCGCATTTGTACTGATTAGGCTACTTAAGCAAGAGCAGTATAGTGTGTCTTGTGATGGTTGATTATCTCTTTGATGATTGTGGTTTTTACAACCGATTAATAGCTAAGATTTCACAGTCGTCAAGGTAAGTCGGCCAGCTTTATTGCTTTGGTTCTAGAAAAAAGTTGAGACTCTTATGCGTCATCTACTCAAAACCGCTGCCATCGCCTCATCCTTAGTTGCGGCTAGTCTTGTCGTTGGTGCTGGTGCTGCCCATGCTGCCACCCAAGTTGTTAATTTCCAGGGTACTGTAGCCCCATCTTGTACGTTTGGGGCACCCACAGTAGGCACATTAGGTAATAACCCCGGTGGCAACTACCTAGGTACTGACCCACTCTCTGGGGCAGGTGGGGCAAATGCCCAAGTCGACTTAAACTGCACCGGGGCTGCCACAATCACAGTCAGCGATATTACCAACAATGGTTCAGCGCCTAACATCCTCCCCGGTACGACGCGAGCGTCGGTAGTGTCAACTTCGGTTGGCACAGCAAGTTTGACAAACGGTGTTACGAACGTTCCAGTGGTAACGCCGGGTGCGCTGAATGAAACCATTGAAGTTGGCATGTATATCATCACGGCTGGTGCCGTTCCCAATGGCACCTACAACTACAACGTTACGGTGACGGCTAACCCCAACTAAGACGACAGATTATCGATAGAGATAGGGATTGGCTTTGCCTTCCACTTGGTGTTGAACGCCCTAGCGTTAGGGCTAAAGTCAACCCCTATCTCGGTATCTCGATCTACACAGCCCCTTGTGTTGAGTACAATCATGTATCGCTTACTGGCTACTACGGTGTTAGCAGGAGTAGGGTTAATGCTGCCCTCCTCAGCCCTGGCTCAGGTGAACTTTAGCCCACCAACGCAAGGGACACTGGCTCCGCAACTGGGTGACTTCCGGCGTTTGGAATCTACCGTTTCCGGCACTGTCAGCATTACCATCGATGCTGGCTATACCGGAATTTTGCAGGTCTTTCCTCCCACCTTTGTATCTGGGCCAAGCACCGATCCAGGGGGCACGACCTTTAGTGCTATCGCGACCTTTAATACCATCACCCTCAATAGTGATGGTTCAACGGCAGCGCTACCCACAGGGGTTACGCCCGTAGCGGTGTCGATGGCCATTCAGCGATCCGATTTCTACCCCCCAGGAACTTACCAATACCAGGTAGTGCTATCGGTGACGGCAGTGCCAGATTAGCTTTTTTAGAGGCAATTTAAAGTCTATGACTAGCTATTTTAGGACAGCTAGCCTGAGTGCTGTTGCTCTCTAAGGGAAACATTTTTTGTGATTGAGTTTAGGTGTTTAACCATGTCTAGTCCCCGCTGGTTAGTTCCCTTACTATCACCGCTGGTTGGTGCCACCTTAGCCCTATCGGGAGGATGGATTACCCCGGTTCTTGCTCAGCTTTCGGTCAGTCCGATGGTCATTGAGGAAGTCGCTAACCAGGGACAAGCTCAAGGGGTAGTTACCCTCTATAACCCTGGTTCAGAACCCTTTCGCGCCAGGGTATATGCCCAGCCTTTTACCTACGAGCGGGACGGTATTCAAATCTTAGAGACAAGTCCTCAAGATTTGTCTCCCTATTTGCTGTTTTCGCCACGGGAACTGGTGGTTGAACCGGGGCAAACTCGCCGAATTCGAGTTGTTTCTCGGTTGTTGCCCAGCATGGGAGATGGTGAATATCGGGCCATTCTATTTACCGAAAAACTCAATCTTCTATCTGCCAACAACAACGATCCTGAGGCAGTTACGATCATTCCTCGCATTGGGGTAACTATCTATGTACGCCAGGGTGATGTTGCGCCTCGCCTGGAGGTGCTAGGGGCCACCGATCAACCTACTGAGGGTCAGATTGCTCTGCTGGTGGCTAA
>CAZWNR010000270.1:0-5970 GCA_964635665.1 uncultured bacterium
CCTGGGGGAATTAGCAATTCCCGAACGACTGGCCTTCCCCACCACCTACGCCGATGGCCGCATTGCCCCCTTTGTGCGCGTGGTTAATCACTGGGTCAACGACATCGACCAAGGCCAAGCCACCGCCCCCTCGATTGTGGAAGGCGTGCTTTCCCAACGGTTGATGGAGGCCGCCCACCAAGCCCATGGAACCAATACCTGGGTAGACCTTCCTTATTAGCTGTCAGAGGTTTGTCCTTGAAGTAGCTGCATGATTTTGGCCACCATGGCGAGGCTTTCTTCGTAGAGCACGTCTTCGCCCCAGCGCTGGAGTTGTTGGCCCAGCATAAAGTCCGCCTTTTGATCGGAGAGGGCCGTCACCTGCTCCACCTGACAGGCCTGGGCACCGCCGCCCGCCTCCATCCGCATACAGCCCGTGGTTTCGGAACACAGAATGGTACAGCAGTTGGCGTTGGGGTTGGTGGAAATCAGCCGAATCCCGGTGAGGTCGCCGATCACTTCGCCGGAGTCGGCCACGGGGATACCCGCCAGTTCGGCCTCAATTTCGATGCCGTTTGCCCCCCGAAAGTGCAGGGTCTTGAGGTTGTAGACGCCGCCTTGCTCGGTGTAGTCCACGGGCTCCCAATCCAGGCGACTGGCAAACCAGCCTAGGTACATCAGGGCTTGGGCAGCGTTGCCCTGCTCGTAATCGACGCTGATACGGTCTACGTCCTTGAGGGATTCCCGCCGTTCCGGGGGGTCGTAGGCGGCGGCAGTGAGCTCTTGCCAGGGGGCGAGGCGGTGCCAGTTGAGGTCGGCAATGGTGATGCCCTCTTCAATTAGGCATTGCATGGTGTGGAGTTCGGCCTCGGCATCACTAAAGTAGCTGGAATCGACGATGATGCAGTTGCTGGATTTAGCCAAATTTTGGAAAATCGGCTGCTCTGGGCTGGGGGTGGCCTTCCACCACACAAAGCGGGGCAGTTCCGGCAAGATGAGGGATGCCACCAGATCACTCACCCGTTCCAAGGCTGCCTTGGTGCCGCGCAGGGTGATGTATTCGCAGCAGATCAGGTTGCTGGTGCTCTTCTTCTGCACCGGGCAGTAGGCCGATACCTGAGCCTTTACCCCCGTATCCTCGCCAAAGGTGGGGCAGAGGGTAATCACCCGGCAGGGGTTGTGGGCAGAAATAGATTCGCTGAGGTTAAAGCCGCGCAGATCGGGGTTTTTGTAATCCTTCTGAGCCTGGGAAAGCTGACTATATTCCTGGCGCACCCGGGACAAGGTAGGCGGATCCATGCGGCCTGTCACCCGCAGGTCGTAGGCCATTTGCGACTGCCGAATGGCCTCGCGGGTAAGGGGGCCATGGATGCCGTCGATGGGGCCGGGGTAAAACTCCAGGGCGGCAAGTACCTGCTGTACCTCTTCCGGTTCGTAAATCACCATGGTGAAGGTGCTGGCCCGTGTGGCCACCGGAGCCGCCCCGGACTCCTGCTGCCGCCAAATATTCCGCAGCTCCGACTCGATCTCGTCGATGGAGATGTCCTTGGGCTTTTGTATCGCAACGGTGGGAGTCATGGTCATGGCTGTTTCGGGGAGTAGGGAGTCGGGCTTGGGAAGTCGGGAGTTGGGAGTGGTTTTCTGGTTCCCCTCTCCCAGGAGGAGAGGGGCTAGGAGCGAGGGGACTACAACCTGCGCCAGCGGCGACCGTCTTTGTTAAGCAGGAACTCGGCCTCCATTGGCCCCCAGGTGCCCGCTTCATACATGGGAATGGCATTGGGATCGGCGGGGGCGTCCCACACTTGCAGCAGGGGGGTCAGCAAGCGCCAGGAGGCTTCCACTTCGTCACCCCGGGTGAAGAGGGTCTGATCGGCCAGCATACAGTCCACAATTAGGCGGGCGTAGGCATCGGTGTTGGCTTGGCCAAAGGCGGCATCGTAGCGGAAGTCCATATCCACAGAACGCGTCCGCAGGGAGTTGCCGGGGGTTTTTACCTCAAACCGCATGGAAATGCCCTCATCGGGCTGGATGCGCAGGGCCAAAACGTTGTGGTTCATCTGCTGGGCAGCAGACTGGAACATCAGATAGGGTACCTCCTTAAAATGGATGGAGATTTCGCTCACCTTTTTGGGCATTCGTTTTCCGGTACGCATGTAGAAGGGCACCCCTTTCCAGCGCCAGTTGTCGATTTCCAGCTTAAGGGCGCTGAAGGTTTGTACCGTAGATTCGGGGTTTGCACCCTCCTCCTCACGGTAGCCCGGTACCGCTTGGCCCTTCATCCACCCGGCGGAATATTGCCCCCGCACGGCACACTGGCTGAGATCGTCGATGTTAGCCAGGTGGGTAGCTTGCAGGACCTTAGTTTTTTCGTTGCGAATGCTGTCGGCATCGAGGGAGTTGGGGGGCTCCATGGCCGTCAGGCAAAAGAGCTGCATTAGGTGGTTTTGCACCATGTCCCGCAGGGCACCGGAGGTTTCGTAGTATCCGGCGCGACCTTCTAGGCCCACGGTTTCCGCCACGGTAATTTGGACGTGATCGACAAACTGCCGATTCCACAGCGGTTCAAAAATGGCGTTGGCAAAGCGAAACACCATCAGGTTTTGGACGGTTTCTTTGCCAAGGTAGTGGTCGATGCGGTAGATCTGCCGCTCGTCGCAGACCTTTTGCACCACTTGGTTGAGCACCTGGGCCGAGGCCAGATCCTTACCGAAGGGTTTTTCAATAATCAACCGCTGCTTGTCGGGGTCTTCCAGCATCCCCGCCGCCCCCAGTTGCTGGGTGGCTTCCCCAAAAAAGCGAGGCGCAACGGACAGGTAAAATACCCGATTGCCCCGCGTACCCCGCTGCTCGTCCAGTTCGGCCAGCAGGGTTTTGAGGTTTTGGTAAGACTCTGGATTGTCAATGTCGCCAGGGCAATAATAAAGCCCCTTGGCAAAGTCCTCCCACACCGCCTCATGGCCGATGCCGTTGCCAAATTCCTCGATGCCCTCCCGCAGGTGCTCTCGAAAGAAGTCATGGCTCCATTCCCGACGGGCCACACCCACGATGGTGAGTTCTGGCGGTAGGCGTCTTTCCCGCCGCATTTGATAAATAGCGGGGACAATTTTGCGCTGGGTGAGGTCGCCGGAGGCCCCAAAAATCACCAGAATTTGTGGCTCCGGGATGCGGTCTTGCTGAAGGCCAACCCGCAGGGGATTTTCAATCAAAGACACCATAAGCGTGGGGGGTAAGGGGTAGGGGCTGTCGTCGCCTAGGCCAGGATGAGGCATCGTGTCAGCCGTCCCTGGGTGATTAGTCTCAGTCCTAGGCGGCTGACATTGTTATTTTGGCGGCACTTTCAAAAAATCTGCCCAGACTATAGATGCTCTTAATTTAATGAAGGCCGAATTGCATTGCGGAACACATACCACCTGTGCGGCAGCTTATCCTATAGGCCGCTTATCCAAGATTTAGTATCAGACGCTATGCCAGCCCTGTACTCTACCAATGACGGGGCGTGAAGTTGCCATCGTTGAGAATCTCCACGCTATCGCCCGACTGAGCCAGCACAAACAACCCCTGACGGTAGGCATAGCGGGCCACGTCATCGGGTACGACCATTCCGGCCACGGTTCCCATTGCTCGAACCTCGCTGTAGCGAGGCATCAGTCTCTGGTAGTGCATTTTAGTGCAGGCTAGAGGAAAAGACCGGATTACCTTGCTTCGTCAGCTTCGCTCGGAGGTAGTGCATTAGTGCACTACCCGACCACGAAAACAGATCCAGCTTCCCCAATTCCCAATCCATTCGGGCCAGAACCGCGATATGGTGCCCATAGACTCGAATCACGAGGAGACTATCATGGCAATCCCGGCCTGGTTCACAACCCTTTCCCCTTGGGCAGTGGGCATTATCTTGAATACAGCACTGCTGGGCCTAGCCTGGTGGCTACCGAAGAAATTGTTGACCCCAGCGGGCTACCTCCATGCTTGGGGGCTGGGCGTTTTAGTCTGGGGCGGGTGGGGCTGGCAAGGCTATGCCGTGGTGATGGTCTACTTCCTGGTGGGGTCAGCGGTGACTCGGATCGGTATGGATCGCAAACTAGCGGCGGGCATTGCCGAGGGGCGATCCGGGGTGCGGGGGCCAGAGAATGTCTGGGGGTCGGCCCTGGTGGGTGCCCTTTGCGCCCTAGCCGTGGCGGGGTTATCCCTGGGCTTCCCAGCGGGGGAACCCCAACCCTGGCCCCAGGTGTTGGCCCTAGCCTACGTCAGCAGCTTTAGCACCAAACTTTCCGATACCACCGCCAGCGAAGTGGGCAAAGCCTACGGCAAACGAACTTTTTTGATTACCACACTCCAGCCCGTAGCCCCTGGCACCGAAGGGGCCGTTAGCCTAGAGGGTACCCTAGCGGGGGTAGTTGGATCCCTCATTATGGCGATCACAGGTTGGGGAGTCGGGCTGATTCCGGGCTGGGGCGTTGGGGTGTGCCTCATTGCCGCCTTTATCGCCACGAATTTGGAAAGCGTGATAGGTGCCACCCTGCAACCCCAAATTCCCTGGCTCACCAATGAATGGGTCAACGTCATTAACACCGCCATCGGGGCAATCCTCGCCATTCTGCTCGGCTATGGGGGCCTGCAATGGGGGCTAAGGTAAGGCCCATGCCTGAGTAGGGCAATCCTCAGACCGAGCACCGTCTTGGGCATCCCATGTCTCCTGCCCAACGTCCTTTAGATAGATATACTGACGGGTTAACCCCTAATTGCCTATTTTTTTAGGTCAAAGTTTATACAAGCCAGGGAAAACTGCGCCTTCTTCAGAAAACTTTACTAAAAAAACATACATTTCATCCGGAAACCCTAAAGGAATCCGTGAATCTCCTTAGCTCAAATTCAGTAACTCCCCTGTCGTAAAGCGCTATCCCATCGGCGTTAATAGATTTATAAGGTTCCTGATTGGTTGTGCAAAGTGTCCATGATTGATTCTGTTGTTTAGGGAGCGTCTACCCTCAGAAGCCATCGCCTGCTGGTTAAAGGGTTCTGAGTCGTAACGATAGCATCTATGAAAACTTCAACATCCGGTTTCTTCCGTTCCTACCGCCTCGTGATAGCCATCGGTGCCCTCTCGCTTGGGCTTATGATCCTCGTCCAAGCCTTTGGCCTAGAATCAGCGGCCAGTGCCAACAGCCGAGACGAATTTCCTGGTCGGCGGCAGGGTGGTGGCACCCATTGGGTCATGCCCTCGGAGGCGTCCTAGCCCTTCAAAGACAGATTTCTTAAACATGGTGTTACAGTTACGATTTCCTGAAACAGGCTGTTGGAAGTTGGCTCTTGGGAGAGGGTCTGCTGCTAGGCGGCCCTTTCCAGCAGCGATGCAACAAGCCTTGACGTCATAGGTGCTGATCTAGAGTGATGGTAAACGGTAGTAGGCTGCGGCTTGCTACCGTTTTTAGATGGCCGCGCCAGGAAATCTGCGTGGGAAGCGGATGCCAATCCCGGTTGATCACCAGCGGCTTAACCGGACAAGGCGACCTCGCCCCGATGGCCTCCCCCCATTGACCACGACGATGGCTGGCCGTTCCTTGGCCTAGATAGCCTCTATCGAAGGATCGCTACAGCCCCACAATCAGCCCCCATAAACTCACGCCATAGATCAGCGTGCAGCCCTGCTGGCCCCAGCGGGGGAGGCCCGTTTGACGATAAAGTTTGGCCGTTAGCCCCAAGGAAAGCAGAATCCCCAGCAGCAGGGTTACCCCTTGAAGGAAGGCGACGACTGCCGGATGGGCCATCCAAAAGGGCCAAGGGGCGTCTAAACCTAAGGTTTGTCCCAGCACAGGTAACACCCGTCCCCCCTCTAGCAGGCCCAACCGCAGGTAGTGGGCTAGGTTAGCGGCCCACACGAGGGGCAAATAACCGTAGGCCAGCTTGATGAAGGAGCGGGGGGCTAGACCGGGGTGGAACCGCTGTCGCAGGCGATACAGTCCCTCGAGGGCGAGGGGCAAGGTGGCGGGTAGG
>CAZWNR010000271.1:0-5942 GCA_964635665.1 uncultured bacterium
CACCTGATCCAAGAGGCGCTGGCCGTTGGGTATCCGCTGTCGGTGGTCTGCTACACCTCGGCTTGGCAAGAACGTTATACCGATTTGTGGGCCATCCTTCACGAACAGGCCCAGCGGGTGGAAGAGGTTTCCGAGGAAGTCTTGCAGTCCCTCGCGACCACCGTTCATCCCGATGGCGTGGTGGCGGTGGCTCCCCAAAGGCCGAATGTCGCAGCGCCCAGCATTATGGGTGTTGGATTAGTGTTAGAAACCCTGCAAGATCCCGGTAATCTGGGCACCATCATTCGTACGGCCATGGCGGCCCAGGCCGATGGTCTTTGGCTCAGTGCCGATAGTGTGGCCCCCGATCATCCCAAGGTGCTGCGGGCCTCGGCGGGGCAATGGTTTCGCCTGCCGATGGTGGTGGCAGATGACCTAGAAAATACGCTGAGCCGTTGGCGAGCCGAGGGGGTGCAACTGGTGGCCACCCTACCCAACGCCGACCAAACCTACTGGGATCTAGATTTCACACAGCCCACGGTGATTTTGTTGGGCAACGAGGGGGCTGGCCTGTCAGCAACCCTGCAACGCCAAGCCACGGTATCCGTCAAAATTCCCATGGATCCGGCAGTGGAGTCGCTTAATGTGGCCACCTCCGCCGCCTTGCTGCTCTACGAGGCCCAGCGCCAGCGAGCTAGGTCGTCATAGCGCAGAAATAACCTTGGCAATAGCCTTGCCAGCCTCGGATATGCCGTACTTTACCTACCTAGGATTCAGTGGGTAGAGCGTGGCGCTGGAGGTCGGCCAGGGAGACGTATTCCAGGGTTGATGCGTGGGTAGCTTCGAGGCGGACGGGTGGGGCGACGCCAGCCTCTAGGGCTTCCTGCCAGCGGGTGGCACAGAGGCACCAGCGGTCTCCAGGGCTGAGGCCCGGAAACTGAAAGGCGGGGACGGGAGTGGATAAATCATTGCCCTGGGCTTTGGTGAAGGCGAGGAACTCCGCCGTCATTTCGGCGCAGACTACGTGGGCACCCATGTCGCCAGCCCCGGTGTTGCAGCAGCCATCGCGGTAAAACCCGGTCATGGGATTGGTAGAGCAAGGCTCTAGGGGGGTGCCCAAAACATTGCTGGCGTTGGGCTTAGAGGCAAAGAGATTGTCCGGCATAGTGATTTTACAGGCAGCGTTTCCTGGAGTGGTGGAATGAATTCTGAAACAACCCGACTCATCCTAAACCCTGATGGATGTTCCCGGTTTAGTTAAGCGAGGAGACCTTGCCCCTACCGTGGGTCGGGTTCGGGAATTGGGTGTTTGCCAGGTGGATTGGGGATTAGCCTTGGCGAACGTGGGCTGGGAGCAGGGGCGTTCAATCGTTACTTTAACGCCGCTGGGGCCTGAAGGGTAAGGGCAAAGCCAGCGGTGAGGAGGGTGAGGCTCCCCGCCACCCAAAAGGGCACACCATAGCCAAGGCTAACCAACAAACCCGCCGTCGCTGGGCCGAGGGCATTGGACATACTCAGGTAGGATGCGTTGGTGCCAAGGATTTCTCCCTGTTCTTGGGGGCCGCTTTTGAGGGAGAGAATGGCGTCGATCATCGGCATGGGGAAGGAATTGACCGCACTAAAGGCCACGGTGATGAGTCCAAAGGCCAGCAGGTTAGGGAAGGCGGGCATCAGCAGAAACAAGACGCCACGGGCCGCGAGGGTCGCCGCCAAAATGGTGACTAGGCTGAAATGTCGCCGCAGCGGTTCTAGCCCAAACACCTGGGTGGCAAAGCCAATCACCCCAAACACCGCAAACATGATGGCCAAATTCTGGGCGCTCTGCCCCAGCACATTGAGGAAAAAGGGCTGAAAGGCAAAGGTGAAAATGGTGAAGGTAAAGCCGCTGAAAAAGGTGAGTAAAAAGGTACGCCCAAAGCGCGGATCGCCCATGGAGGTGGCCATGCGGCCTAGGCCAAAGTCTCGCCAGGACAGTTGAAACTTGTCGCAGCAGGTGGCTAGGGTTTCGGGCAAAAACAGCAGGCACAATGCCGTGGCCAACAGCGCCATCAGGGCCGATAGCAAAAATCCCATGCCCAAGTGGGTCAACCCCGGCAGGGGCGGCACCAACTGGGCCAGGTAACTCAGGGGTGGCCCCGCCACAAAACCCAGGCGAAACAGCGCCCCAAAAATTCCGTAGGCCCTGGGTCGCTGTTCTGGCGTGGTGATGTCTCCCACCACGGCCTGGGCAATGGAGGTGTTGCCCCCGGTGATGCCATCCAGCAGACGGGCTGTGTAGAGTAGGACTGCCGTAGCCGCAAAGGCCGCCATCACATTAGCTGCCACCGTGCCCAGCAAACTGACGACTAGCAGGGGTTTCCGCCCCATGCGGTCAGACAGTCGCCCCAGGATGGGCGTGCCAACAAACTGGGCCAGGGCGTAGGCGGTGGTGAGCAAGCTGGCCTGAAAATCGCTGAGGCCAAACTGAAGGGCGTAGGGATAGATCAGCGGGATGATCATCGTGAACCCTACAGCATTGACAAAGGCCACCAGGGCGGCAATCCAAAAGCGCAAGGGGAGTGGTTCCGACGGGGAAACCCTGGGTTTAGAAGCCATGGGGTGGCGATGCCTCGAAACGGCTTCCCATTGTAGGCGCTTTGTAGGCCCGCAACCATCGATAACGATGGTCGTTAGGGCCATCCACACTCTGGCTGAGAGTCCGGCTTAGCTGGAGGACTGGTTGGTTAGTGTTTTGATGTGTGAAAGTCCTGATGCGTGAAAGCCCAGGCCTTCGGGAGTTCTCATGCTCGGAAGGGCTAATTTGCTCAAGTCCTTACTCAAGGGGATCGTTAAGGTACACCATCATATCCGTCACGCTGATGTCTAGCTGGGCCAGGTTGGGGTCGGTGCTGGGGATGAGGCGCTCCCCCATGGAGGCCTCAAACGCCTCTCGATTAGCCTCTATGGACGCCTCCGAGGGGTCTACCCGCAGCAGCAGTTCACCGTAGTACCGATCGAGTTGACTCCCCTCTAACGAAAGGGTGCCGCCATAGTCCCAGCCAAAGCCGTAGAGTTGAAAGCTCCCCAGTTGCGTCTGGAGGGTGGTGTAGGGCGTCCCCACACCGATGCCTTCGGGGGTTTTCCAGTCAGGATTAAAGTCCTTAGCCATGAGCGGGCGACTGCGGCTGGCATCCAGCCACACCACCGCGAACTGAGGCTGATTGCCAAAGCTCACTACCGTACCGGGCTCTGTAAAGCCTTCCCCCATCTGGATTTCGGTGTCTGTTAGGTTGGCTTCGCCGTAGAGTTCGGCCAGTTGCTGGCGGCTAGTGGAGGCGGTGACTTGACCCACGCGCTGCCCGGGGATAACCACAGCGTCCTCGGCAACGGCGTCCTCGGCCACAGCGTCCTCGGCCACAGCGTCGTTAGCGTTGCTCGGAGCTTTGGCCCCGGTCTCGGTTTCCTCAGGGGCGCTCGGAGCCTCGGTCATGGTTTTGGTAGGGGGCGTGTTGAGGGAGGTCGTGGTGCGATCACAGGCTCCCAAGCCCAGCAGGGTGATTAACAGCAGGCCAGCGGTAATGGATCGAATCATGGCGAGCAGCCCTCGGTAGGTGAACGGAAATGAAGGGTTAGCCTAGGACAACCTGAGGGGTGAACCGCATCAGACGGTGTCGGTGCCCATGGTGCCCATGGTCGGGTTTCCTACTTCTAGGGTACGTGGCTCAGCTTAGGTCGCGATTGGCTCTTAGGCCATTGCCTCAACTGGCTGTGGTTAGAGCTGTGCCCCCGTACGGATTGAGCCAACTGTGCGCTCAACCCAATTCCAGGTAGCTTCAGCTCCAAGAGACGATGGTTTCGTCCCTTGAGAAGCGTTAAGAATTTTCAGGCAACTGCAAACATCGGCTGTCCTGAGCCATGGATTCGTTAGTCTACTAGTAGACTGACGGGCGACTGTGCCGGAATGCCCTCTTCTTACGGTCTACGTAATCAGTAGCCCAGCCTATCGCAGGGTTGCTTTATGCCGTTGGTTAATCTGCCCTGGGATCGTTTGGTCTGAGGGATGGAGTGGGCCGCATTTTGTCCACCCTAAAATTCACCAAAGGTTATCACAACGGATAACTCCTATGGATGGCTAAGGTAACAAAGGGGCACCAGAGCACAGGTTTGAAGGGTGAGACACCCAGTGCAATTCTGTCTGGGGATGACGACGGACAACGGCTGTTGCAAGCTGGAGTGATGGCCTTAGTGGAAAGCAGCACCGACCTTGTGGCGCTCTCCACCCTCGATCAGCGTATGACCTTTATGAACCGGGCGGGCCTTGCTTTGGTGGGGTTGCCCGATCTAGAAGCGGTGCGGCAAACCACGATTGCCGACTACTTCGATGAGGAGATGGTGGCCCAGCTACATCGGGACGTCATACCTGCGGTGATGGAGCGAGGCAGTTGGCAAGGCGTGATGGATCTGCGGCATGTTCAGACCGGGGAACGGCTGCCGCTATTCTTCAACTCCACCCTGGTACGGCATCCCCAAACCGGAGAGCCCATCGGCATCGGCACCGTGGGGCGAGAAATCGGCCTACTCCAGCGGATGAACCAGGAGCGTCAGGCCGCCACCGAAGCCCTTGCCCAACTGAACCAGGAACTTGAGGATCGGATTCGGCAGCGCACCGCCGAACTCCAAGCCAGCGAACAAAAGTTTCGCGCCATTTTTAACAATACGTTCCAGTTCACGGGTCTGATGACCCCCGACGGCATTCTCCTAGAGGCCAACCAAACCGCCCTAGACTTTGCTGGCTTGCAGCCCCAGGATGTCCTGCACAAGCCGCTTTGGCAGTCCCACTGGTGGTCGCTGTCGGTGGCCGAACAGCAGCGACTGCAAGGGGCCATTGCCCAGGCAGCCCAGGGGCAGTTCATACGCTACGAGCTCGATTTCCGAGGGCGGCAAGACAGCGTGGTGACCGTGGATTTCTCGATTCGGCCCCTCCAAGATCTGACGGGGCAAGTGGTACTGCTGATTCCCGAAGCCCGCGACATCACCGACCGCAAGCAGATGGAAGCCCAACTGCGGGCCAGCAACGACCGCCTCGCCGAGGCCAACCGAGCACTCTCCCGCGCCACCCGCCTCAAGGACGAGTTCCTGGCTACCATGAGCCACGAACTGCGCACCCCCCTCAGTTCGATTTTGGGCATGGCCCAGGCCCTCCGCCACGAGGTCTACGGAGCCCTGGACGACCGTCAACGCTACGCCATCGGCATCATCGAGCGCAGCGGTCGCCACCTTCTAGCGCTGATTAACGATGTGTTGGATCTGGCCAAAATTGAGGCTGGCAAGATGGATTTGCGCCTAGCCCCCCTTTCCCTTAGCGACCTGTGCCACAGCAGCCTTTCCTTTGTACAACCGCAGGCTCGCCAAAAACAAATTCAAATCAGTGTGCAGCTTCAGGGGGCTCCAGCTCAGATCGAAGCCGACGAACTACGGCTAAAACAAGCCCTCATCAACCTGCTAGACAATGCCGTCAAGTTCACCCCCGCTGGCGGGCAAGTCTGCCTCACCGTCGATCACGACCCCGACCCCACCGGCCCTGCCTCAATGCTTCGCTTCACCGTAGCCGACACCGGGCTGGGGATCGATCCCGCCGACTATAGCCGCATGTTCGAGTCCTTTGTGCAACTCGACGGCAGTCTCACCCGTGAACATGGCGGCACAGGCCTAGGGCTGGCCTTGGTAAAACGCATCGCCGAAATGCACGGGGGGCACGTCACCGTCGCTAGCCATTCGGGGCAGGGTAGCCAATTTACCCTCCATATTCCCTGTCCGACGGTCACCTTTCCGCCTCCCTCCCAGGGGGCGATCCAAATCTCTCCACCCCTGGCTGACGCTCCACAGCCCTTGTCTCCTAAGGGCACCATCCTCGTGGCCGAGGATAACCCAGCGAACCGCAACCTCCTCGTCGATATGCTCCAAGCCTTAGGCTACGGCGTCAC
>CAZWNR010000272.1:0-5922 GCA_964635665.1 uncultured bacterium
TACAAGTTTTAGGGCTTCAGATCCCCCTAGATTCTATCGGTAGTAGATTTACCTGCCCCCCCCTTAATAAGGGGGGATGGGGGGATCTTCACGGTGCACCCCATTCAAGTGAAACCCGCTATAAATTCAATCAAACTAGATTTACTGAACCTCGATTCCTCTGCTTTTCCAAAACTCAATACGCTGCTGATTAGCTTGATCAATCTTGGCCTGCCTCAAATTTCCATTCAGCACATCTGCAATCTGCTGGGCCATAACGCTATTGTAATTGGCCCTTACTCCCTGAACAGGTTGTAGAAAACTTATGATTTCAGCACTTAAGCATTTCCACCAAGTATGCTGTTGAGAGGAGAGATTAATCCCGTAGAGAACATAATTGGCAAAATGTTCACAGTTATTCACAGCAATGCTGTATTTGGCAACAGACATAAATCTTTCCACACGGTCAATCTCCTGGGGCGTAATCCTGACTAATCCTCGTAGTTCAAGACCACTTGGCCCCCAGCCCACAGAATTATGGATGGTTGAATTCTCAGAAAGATAGTAGTGATCAGCTAAGCCAGCTAGTTCTTGAATCGGAATCTTACAAACTTTCAAGACGCTAGATTCTACAACCTCAAACCCCATACTATGTCTATCCCTTGAACGGTTACTACGGAAGCAGTAGGGTTGGCATTGCCCACCTTTTCCCTAGGTCTGGCGTTATGGCGTAACCATGGAGGTTTTGGGGCGGGCGAAGATCATGCGTCCGGCGGAGGTTTGGAGGGAGCCTGTCACCACCACTTCTAGTTCTTCACCGATGTAGTCGCGGCCTTCTTCGACAACGACCATGGTGCCATCGTTCAGATAGCCTACGCCCTGGGAGGGTTCCTTGCCTTCCTTAAGGATTTTCAGATCAATGTCGTCGCCTGGGAGGTAGGAGGGGCGGATGGCCTGGGCCAGGTCGTTGATGTTGAGCACCTGCACTTCTTGGAAGCTGGCCACTTTGTTGAGGTTGTAGTCGTTGGTGAGCAGGGCGGCATTGAGTTCCTGGGCTAGCTTCACCAGCTTGGCATCGACGGTGGGGATGTCGTCATAGTCTTCGGAATTAATCAACACCCGGTTGGGGTGGGCCTCGCGGATGCGGTTCAGCACATCCAGCCCGCGCCGCCCCCGGCCTCGCTTTTGGTCGTTGGAAGCGTCGGCCACCTGTTGCAGTTCTTGCAGCACAAACTGGGGAACGAGGAGTTGCCCTTCCAAAAAGCCCGTTTCTAGCAGCCCCTCAATGCGGCCATCGATGATGCAACTGGTGTCGAGCACCTTGGTTTTGGAGGGCTTCAGGGTGCCCTCGGCCACCAGGGTCGATTCTAGGGTGCTGGGACTGACCAACCGCAGCAGGGAACGCCCGTGGGTATCGGATAGGTTCATCCCAGACACCGCAAACAACACGCTGCCCAGCACCGCCGTTAGGGGCTTGATGAAGCCAAACTCCAAGGGAATCGGCAGCAAAAATAGGGGGGCCAGCATTAGGTTGGCAATCAACAGCCCCAGCACCAAACCCACGGCACGGGCCAGCAACCGGTCGGGGGGCAGTTCTTTAATCTGCCGCTCCAGGCGACGATAGCTGGTTTGCACCACCAGGCCCAGCCCGGTACCAATCAGGCCGCCAAACACCGCCGTTACGGTGCCCAGCCCTTCCATATTGGTGACTTGGGCCAAAATGGACTGTGGCAGCAGGTCGATGCTGTAGAACCCAATTCCCGCGCCAGCTAGGATGAAGGAAAATACGATGAGTGCGTCTAGCATGGTGGTTGGCCGTAGGGGCGATGGTGGCGGCGGATAAACGGTGAATTTGGACTTGGACGTTAAATAAAGGTTGAATAAAACCAGATATCAAATTTCAGTGTACTCCGCCGACCTGAATGCGACGAAATACCTAGTCAGGCAAAAGTATATCGTTAAATTCTAGTCACTACGGGTAGGGGTTCCCGGACTCCATTTGCCCTAATCCTGTAGTCCCCTGGGCGGGGGCACCCCGCCCCTACCCCGATTCCCGATTCCCTACTCCCGACTCCCCATGATTTCTCCCCACGCCCCGCTCCACGTAGCGATCAATGTCAGCGACCTGGCCCAGGCCGAAGCCTTCTACGGCGGGGTGCTGGGCTTACAGACGGTGGATCGGCCCCTGTCGTTTCCGGGGCAGTGGTACCAGATTGGTGAGTTTCAAATCCATTTAATTGTGGCGGACAAGACCTACCAGCGACCTCCGAATACGGAAAAGTGGGGTCGCCATGCCCACCTAGCCCTGGCGGTGAGGGATTTGGAGGCCACAGCGGCGGCGTTGGAACAGGCGGGTTGTCCGATGCAGCGCAGCGCCTCTGGACGTGCAGCGTTGTTTACCCAGGATCCTGACGGCAATGTGATTGAGTTGACCTGTGTGGTGGATTAGCCTGTGTCACGAAGTTCAACGGTTCCTAGCGGTGGGCTGTTGGCGGCGCTACAGTAGAAATCTGTCGCTAGCGATACTTAACCCGTGGGACTTGCCGAGCCAACCAGCCCAACCGCCACCGATATTCAAGGCATTTTCAACCGCATTGCCCCGGTCTATGACGACCTCAACCAGCGGCTCAGCTTTGGCTTGCACCGGGTTTGGAAGCGCATGGCGGTGGGCTGGAGTGGAGCCAAGGTGGGGGATAGCGTCCTAGACGTATGCTGTGGCAGTGGGGATTTGGCCCTGTTGCTGGCTCGCCAAGTGGGGGGCACGGGCACGGTCTACGGGGTAGATTTTTCTGCCGAGCAGTTGGCGGTAGCAGCGGAACGGGCCAGTCGGGCCTACCTGCCTACCCAGATTCACTGGATGCTGGGGGATGCCCTGGCCCTACCCTTTGAGGATGAGACCTTTGGGGCCGCCACCATGGGCTATGGGCTGCGGAATTTGACCGATATTCCCCAGGGTTTGCGGGAGTTGCATCGGGTGTTGAAGCCCGGAGCGAAGGCGGCAATTTTGGATTTTCACCGTCCCCAGGGAGTGCTGGCCGAGGGGTTTCAGCGCTGGTATTTGCAGACCATTGTGGTGCCCACCGCCCGCGACATGGGCCTCACTGAGGAATACGCCTACATTGGCCCCAGCGTAGATCGCTTCCCCACGGGGCCGGAGCAGGTGGCCCTGGCGAAACAGGCTGGCTTTGCTGAAGCGGTGCATTACCCCATCTTAGGGGGGCTGATGGGCGTGTTGGTGGTGCGCCGTGGCGATGACCTGGTCTGAGATCTGGCTGCTGGTGGCCCCTCCGGTGGTGGGCGGTGTGATTGGCTATTTCACCAATGACATCGCCATCAAAATGCTGTTTCGGCCCTACCGTCCATGGTACGTGGGCAAGCAGCGGATTCCCTTCACCCCAGGGCTGATTCCGAGCAATCAAGAACGCCTTGCCACGCGCATTTCCGACACCATTATGGGGTCGCTACTGACACCGGAGGAACTGCAAAACCTGGCCCGTCGCCTGTTGCAAACCGAGCGCACCCAGGCAGCGATTAAGTGGCTGCTAGAACTAGCGCTGGATCAGGTCCGCGACCGCACCCAGGCCCGCACCGCCCAAATTGCGGGCAGCATTTTGCAGGATCTCTTTGGCAAGTCGCTGCCCCGGCTAATTCGGGTCTGGGCTAGACGGGACGATTTTTTGGAGCCCCAGCTCAACCAACTGTTTGACCAAGTGCTGGTGGACTTTCGCTTCAGCCCCGAACAGGCCGACCAAATTGCCAACTGGATGCTGACCGGGGTGTTTCCACCCGACAAGGTGCGCCAGTTGATTATCGACTTCCTCACCGACCGCAACATTCAGGTGATCGACACCATTTTCCGGGAGCGCACCAGCGGCACCTACTGGGTGGTGGCCAACCTGTTTGGGGTACGCAATGCCCTAGGCCGTCTGCGTTCCTTCTGTTTGGATGAACGGGAGGTCAGCAACGCCCGCATCGCCGAACTGAGCACAGCCCTCCAACTCAAAAAACGCCTGCGCGACTGGCTTCAGCAGGTTTCCCTACAAAACCTGCCCGTGGCCACCGTGCGCCAAATGCGGCACAACCTGAAGGAATCTGTCCAAACCTACATCCGTACCCTAGGCCCAGAATTTCTCACCGGGCTGGGTAATTCGGTGAACTGGGAAATGCTCGCCACTCAACTCATCAACCGCCTCCAGCATTCCCAGGTGATTACCCAATCCCTCGATCCCGTCAGCGAAGAACTGGCCCTTATCCTAGAACGCTACCTAGAGCGGGATCTCGAATCCCTCGTCGCCCAAATCATTCCCATTCTCAACATCGACCAGGTGATCATCAACCGGGTGCGAGGCACCTCGCCACGGGATTTAGAAATGGCTATCCAGGGCATCGTTCGCAGTGAATTGCAGGCCATTGTAAACCTGGGCGGCATTCTGGGCTTTGGCATCGGCCTCGTCCAGGCGGCGTTTTTCTACCTTCAGCGCATCGGGTAAGCCAACGTACCTCACCTGAGTTCAGGTTAAACCAATCCTAAATCTGTCTCTATGCGGGAGGCGTTTCGTCTGCTTCAGCAGACATGTGTGGTCAGCCAGGGAATTGATTCCCTGGCGGTTGTGGCCAGCCCAGGCAAGGACTAGAAGTCCTTGCCTCAAGGCCAAAATCCTCTAAAGAGGATTAGAAAGAGCGCAAACCCCCCGCAGCCCTCACCCTAAATCCCTCTCCCCAAGGGAGAGGGACTTTGAAGACCGTTTCCTGCTCCCCTCTCCTCGTGGGAGAGGGGCTGGGGGTGAGGGCTGGATCGTAGCAAAAGAGTATGTTTGTGATCTACTGAGGATTAGAAAGAGCGCAGGCATCGGTGAATTTTCCCGTTCCCCTTGATCCTTTTAGGGAATCATCCTTGGGATCATCCCGCTGTGATCACGCGCTCATAGGCTTCCCCGGCCCGTTCCCAGGTGAAGGTGGATGCAATCAACTCGCGCCCCCGCTGAGACAGGGTGGCCCGCAGGTCGGTGTTGTCGAACAGTTGACCAATGGCGGCGACGTACTCATCGGTAGAATTCGCCCGGAGTGCCCGCTGGGGTTGGTCTACGGCCAGTCCTTCCAAGCCTCGATCACTGGCCACCACGGGCACCCCTGCCGCCATGGCCTCCAGGGTTTTGTTTTTAATGCCAAAGCCAATCCGCATGGGCACCACGCACACCGTCACCCGGTGCAGGTAGTCCGCCACCGAGGGCACCCGCCCGGTTACCACCACCCCCGGAATTTTGGCCAGGGCATTCACCGCAGGGGTCGGTTTGTTGCCCACCAGGTATAGGGTGGCCTCTGGGTAGCGATGACGCAGGGGCGGCAGAATTTCCATCGCCAGGTATTGGGCCGTATCCACATTGGCGATGTAGTCCATGGCCCCCACAAACACCAGGCTGTGGCCACCGGGGTCAGCGCTGCGGTAGGGAAACGCCTCCAAATCCACCCCGTTGGGCACCACATGGAGGGGCGTTTGGCCCGCGATGGGTTCAAAAAAGCGGCGATCTTCCTCGGTGGTAATCACCAGGTCAGAAAACTTTTGCACATACTTCCCTTCGTAGCGGCGCATCAGGCCCAAATTCAGCCGATCCCGCCGGGGCTTTTCGGCGGTGCCCGTTTCGAGCTGGTTCAGCAACGTGCCATAGAGAGAACTGTGGATATCCACCACCACCTTACCCACCTGCCGCCGATAGCTGGGCCGCACAAACCCCTCGTTAACGCTGTGTTCACAAGTGATGGCATCGCACTGGCCGCTCGTCACCCAGTCCTCAATCCACGCCTGCATGGCTGGCACCATCAGATAGGTGGTGCTGGGGGGGGTGCCCGTCGCCAAAAAGTTGGCAAAACGGCTGATTTTGCCCATCGTCCCTCGCTTCAAATCAGCGGGATTGGGCTTGGGAAAGCACACCAGCTTGTCCACAT
>CAZWNR010000273.1:0-5914 GCA_964635665.1 uncultured bacterium
GTCGAGCCAGCGCTGGGAATGGGTGGCGGAGGGCATCACCCCTCAAATTGATAACCCGGATCTACAGGACGTTCCTATCGCCGAGACCTTTCCGAACTGGTATCGAACCTTAACTCGAGGGCAGACCATTTTTGGCCTCGTCAGAGACTTTCCCGAGGAAGAGCAAGCCTTTCTCGTTCCTCAGGAAATTTTGTCAATTTTGCTAGTCCCCATTTTTATTGAGGACCATTTTTGGGGCTTAGTCGGCTTTGATGACTGCCACCAAGAAAGACTTTGGGAAACCAGCACTCAATCGGCCTTGCAGTCCATTGCGGGCACCATTGGCAGTGCCATTGCCCGCCAGCGGGCCGAAGCCAATGCCATGCGGCTAGCCACGCGCCTACAAGAAGCCCAACGCATTGCCAAATTGGGGGCTTGGGAACTGGGTTTACAGACCAACAGCCTCTACTGGTCTGAGGAAGTATTTCGCATTTTCGAGATCGATAAACAGCACTTCACCGCTTCCTACGAAGCCTTTCTCGATCTGGTACACCTCGAGGATCGTGCCCTCGTTGATGCAGCCTACACAAACCATCTGCGGGATCGCCAACCCTACGACCTGGTGCATCGCCTGCACATGCCCGATGGACGGATTAAGTACGTGCAAGAGCACTGCGAAACCCTGTTTGGGGCCGATGGCACTGCCCTGGTCTCCCAGGGCACCGTGCAGGATATTACCGAACAGAAGGAAGCCGAAATTCGCCGTGACCGGGCCGAAGCCGCTCTCCGTCAGCTCATGGAGGGCACGGCTGCCTTTACTGGGGAAGCCTTTTTCCCAGCCTTAGTGCGCCACATTGCTGAAGTACTAGGTGTTCGCTATGCCTCAGTGTCACAGGCCAGACCAGAGGGGTTTCAAATCCTAGCCTTTTTTGCCAATGGCGAACTCTGTCCGCCGTCGTTTTTGCCCTACGAATCGGCACCCTGCTGCACCCAAGCCCTGGATACGGGCCATTGTTGCCACCCTGACCATATTCAATCCCTCTACCCTGGCAATACCCTCTTTACAGACTTACAGGTAGACAGTTATCTCGGGGTCAGACTGCAAAATGCAGTGGGGGATCCCATTGGCAATCTCTGTATTCTCCATGATGGCCCCTTGGCTGATCCGGACTGGGCGCAGACCCTGCTCTCCATTTTTGCCACTCGGGCGGGGGCAGAACTGGAGCGGTTAATGACGGCCCAAGCCTTAGAGCAGCTCAACAGTGAGTTGGAATCTCGGGTGGCCGAACGCACCGCTGAACTAGCCGAGCGAGAAGCACTCCTGAAAGATTTTCTGGACAACGCGAACGATCTGATCCAGATGGTCGATATCGACACCGGGCGTTTTGAGTTTGTCAATCGGGCCTGGCAAGAGGTGCTGGGGTATACCACCGCCGACGTGGCCCAGTTGACCTGTTTCGATGTGTTAGCGTCTGATTGCCATGGCCATTGCCACGCTCTGTTTGCGCAGATCCGGGCCGGAGACCTCGCTGATTTGAACCAGATGGAACTGACCTTTATCGGCAAGTTCGGGCAGCGGGTGGTGGTGGAGGGGAATGTCAACTGTCGGTTTGTCACCGAGGCCGATGGTCGCCAACGCCCCGTCTCTACCCGAGGCATTTTTCGAGATGTGACGGCCAAAAAGGCGGCAGAACGGGAGCTCCAGCGGCGAGAAGCCCGCTATCGTGCCCTGATGGAAGGGGCTAGCGATGCCATTCTGCTGGCCAATATCGAGGGATATGTCATTGAGGCCAACCAGAAAGCCGTCGTTCTTTTGGGGTATGACCGGCTTGAAGTGGTGGGCATGCACTTTACCGATCTTCACCATCCCGAAGACCTCCCTCAAGTGGGGGCAGCCTTTGCCTCCCTGGCAAATCAGGAGCGATGCCAGGTCTTGGGAGTAGACTTTCTGCGCCAGGATGGGCAGCGGGTGCCCGTGGATATAACGGCCTCGGTGATTGAGGTGGAGGGCGAGACTATCATCCAGGGCATCTTCCACGATATTCGAGAACGCCTGCAAGCAGAACAGGCTCTACGGGAGAGTGAAGCCCGCTTTCGGCGAGTGTTTGAGTCTAATGTGGTGGGGATGCTGTTTGCCGACTTTAGCGGTCAGATCACGGATGCCAATGATCGCTTTTTAGCGATGCTGGGCTACACCCGCCAGGATCTAGAGTCGGGCTGTTGCCTCAACTGGGCCGATCTGACGCCGCCAGAATACCAGGCCCTCGACCGGGCGGCAATCGCCCAACTCCAGCATCATCACGCGCTCGACCCCGTAGAAAAAGCCTACTTCCACAAGGATGGGCATCTAGTGCCAGTGCTGCTGGGGGCAGCCATGCTCTCCCACGAGGAGGGCACCTGTGTATGCGTGGTGGTGGATATCAGTGATCGCAAGCGTTACGAAGTTGCCCTGCAAGAATCCCAACAATTTCTGCAAACCGTCTTGGACACCGTTCCCCTCTCGGTGTTTTGGAAGGATCGAGCCTCCAACTATCTCGGGGCCAACCAACGCTTCCTCCAGGATGCGGCCCTCGCTTCTGTCTCGGAGCTAGTGGGCAAAACCGATTTGGATCTGCCCTGGGGCGCAACGGAAGCAGAAGCCTATCGCGCCGACGATCACCTGGTTATGGAGAGTGACGAGGCCAAACTGGGCATTGTCGAAACCCAGTACCAACAGGACGGCAAGATCATCTGGCTGGAAACCAACAAACTGCCCCTTCGCAATCTGGTGGGCGATGTAATCGGGGTGCTAGGTACCTATCAAGACATTACCGAACGTCGCAATGCCGACATTGCCCTACAGCGCCAGTCGGCCTTAATCGAAGCCGCCGTGAACGGCATCGCCATTCTTCAAGATGGGTGTTATCTGTATCTCAACTCCTCCCATGTGGAATTGTTTGGCTATCAAAGTACTCAAGAACTGGTCGGGAAAAGTTGGCGAGTTCTGTACTCTCCCGAAGAGCAAGAACGGTTTGAGCAGGAAATTTGGCCGATTTTATACGAGCGAATGTCCTGGCAGGGGGAAGTGACGGCAACGCGCAAAGATGGGACAACCTTTCCGGAGCATTTGTCGCTGACGCTCTCGGCGGATAACCTGCTCATTTGTGTTTGCGGAGATATTAGTGATCGTAAACAAGCAGAAGATGCCCTGCGGGAGAGTGATCGGCGCTATGCCACGCTGGCTCAGGCCTTACCCGTGGCTATTTTTCGTTTCGATCTTGAAGGACACTGCATCTATGTCAATGAACGCTGGAGTGAAATGACCGGGAAACCGATCGCTTTTGCCCTGGGTGATCGCTGGCTAGAAACTATTCATCCCGACGATCGGGAGCGTAGTCAGATTGCAACCCAGCAATGGTTGCAGACCGGTGCGGTAATACCGTTTCAACATGAAGCCCGAATTTTGCGCGATGACGGCAGTATTGTCTGGTATTACTGTCAGATTCTGCTCGAAACCGACACCAACGGAAAAAGGCTTGGGTACGTGGGCACCCTGACTGATATTAACGAGCGCAAGCAAGCGGAAGATGCCCTGCGGGAAAGTGAAGAAAAGTTCCGTCAACTGGCCGAAGTGGTCGATGCAGTCTTTTGGATTTTGCATCTCAATCGTACTGATCGGGTCTATGTTAGCCCCGCCTATGAGCGGATTTGGGGTCGCCCCTGTTCAGAACTCTACGTCACCCCCGATGCCTGGCTTGAGATGATCCATGCCGACGACCGAGAGCGAGTGTTGGCGGCGATTCCCAAACAAATCCAGGGTACCTTCGACGAAGAATATCGAATTATTCGCCCCGATGGCACCCAGCGCTGGATTCATGATCGAGCCTTTCCCATCCGCAATGCTGAGGGCCAGATTTACCGGCTAGCCGGTATTGCTGAAGACATCACTGAGCGCAAACGCAGTGAAGCCATTATTCGTCAGCAGGCGGAGCGAGAAACGGTGCTGCGGGAAATCACCCAGCGCATTCGCCAATCCCTTGATCTGCAAACCATCTTCGACATCGCCTGCGAGGAAATTCGCACCTGCCTCCAGGCAGATCGGGTGGGGATTTTCAAGTTCTACCCGAACTCGGGCCATGATGACGGGGAATTTGTAGCGGAGTCGGTCATCGCTAGCTTCTCCTCAGTCCTGTCTATTCGAGTGCACGATCACTGCTTTGGCAAAAGCTATGCCAATCTCTACGCCCAGGGCAGTTACTTTGTCATGGATGATATTTACCACAATGGCCTAACCACCTGCCATAGCGACATTTTGCTGCAGTTTCAGGTGCGGGCCAATATGGTTATGCCCCTGCTCTGCAATGGCCAGTTGTGGGGGCTGCTGTGCGTTCATCAGTGCGGTGCCCCCCGCGAGTGGCAGCAGGCTGAAATTGACCTAGGGCAACAGCTGGCTAACCAGCTCGCCATTGCTATCCAGCAGGCCATTCTCTACGACCAACTCCAGACCGAACTGCGAGAACGCCAGCGAGCCGAGACCAAAATCCGGCAGCAACTGCGGCAGCAAACGGCCCTAGAGCTGATTTTGCAACAGATTCGTCAATCCCTGGATCTGTCCGAGATTTTGGCAATTGCCACCCAGCAAGTGCAGGATTTGCTCCACGGTGATCGGGTAATCGTGTTTCAGGTGTTTTCCGATGGCCGTAGCGCCATTGTGGAAGAGGCGGTGGCCCCCGATCTGCCCCATCTCAAAGCCATGCAGTGGGAGAATGAAACCTGGTCCCAGGAGACTCTCGAATACTATTGGCAAGGGCAGCCCCGCATTGTACCCAATGTGATGGCCGACCGCTGGACCGATTGTCTAGTCGAGTATGCCCAGGCTGGGCAGATTCAGTCCAAAATGGTTGCCCCCATCCTCCAAGAACTGCGCAGCACTGAAACCCATCGCTGGGTGCCCCCCGAGGGCAACAACAAACTGTGGGGGGTGCTGGTGGTTCATGCCTGTCGTCATCGCCGCCGCTGGTACCCTGAAGAAGCCCAGCTCTTGCAGCAGATTGCCAACCAACTGGCCATCGCCATCCAGCAGGCCAGCCTGTTTGAACAACTGCAACAGGAACTTACCGAGCGGCAGCAGGCCCAGACCCAACTTACCCTGACGAATACAGAGCTAGTCCGCGCCACTCGCCTTAAGGATGAATTTCTGGCCAACATGAGTCACGAACTGCGCACCCCCCTGAATGCCATTCTGGGTATGACGGAGGCGCTACAGGAGGAAGACGTGTTTGGCCCGATCAATGCTCAACAGCTCAAGGCGCTTAAGACCGTCGAACGCAGTGGTGCTCACCTGCTAGAGCTCATCAACGATGTGCTTGATCTGGCCAAGGTGGAAGCTGGGCAGATGGAACTGGCGATCGCTCCTACGGCAGTCGCCCCCCTCTGTCACGCTAGCTTGGCGTTTGTCAAACAGCCCGCGCTGAAAAAGCAGATTCAACTCAACGTTCATTTGCCGGCCGGTTTGTCTCCCATCGCCTTAGATGAACGGCGAATTCGGCAAGTGTTGATCAATCTGCTCAACAACGCGGTGAAATTTACCCCGGAGGGGGGCCAGATTACCCTGGAGGTCATCCCCCTATCACCGGACGGGGACACCCCGGCCTACCTACGGTTTGCGGTAACCGATACGGGCATTGGCATCTCCCCCGCCGAACAGCAGCGCCTGTTTCAACCCTTTGTGCAGATAGACAGCGCCCTCAATCGGCAGTATCAGGGCACTGGGTTGGGGCTAGCCCTGGTCAAGCGCATTGTGGAGCTACACGGGGGGCAGGTTGGCCTCACCAGTAATTTAGGGGTGGGGAGCTGCTTTATCGTCGATCTTCCCTACACCGGAGGGATGTTCACTTCCCCCAGCACGACCCAGGACTCCACCCCTGAGGCAGACTCCCTGGCGACGGTGGTTGCC
>CAZWNR010000274.1:0-5913 GCA_964635665.1 uncultured bacterium
CTCTAGGCGAGGATGGCCCTCATTCCCTCTCCTCCCAGGGAGGAGAGGGGGCAAGACTAGCTTCAAAGTCCCTCTCCCAAGTTGGGAGAGGAATTTAGGGTGAGGGCGACCTGCCCCGGTAGAGCCGTTTTAGCTCTCAGCTTTCAGCTTTTCAGCGGCAGCCAGCACTTCTTCGATCCCGCCCTTCAGGTAGAAGCACTGCTCAGGCACATCATCCAGCTCGCCAGCCAGGATCATGTTGAAGCCCTTGATGCTGTCTTCCAGCGTGACGTACTTACCAGACATGCCGGTAAACACTTCAGCCACAAAGAAGGGCTGGGACAGGAAGCGCTCAATCTTGCGGGCGCGGGCCACCACTTGGCGGTCGTCCTCAGACAGCTCATCCAGACCCAGAATGGCGATGATGTCTTGCAGCTCTTTGTAGCGCTGGAGGGTAGACTGCACGGCGCGGGCGGTCTTGTAGTGCTCTTCACCCACGATGCTGGGCTGGAGCATGGTGGACGCAGAATCCAGGGGATCTACAGCGGGGTAAATACCCTTAGAAGCCAAGTTACGGGACAGCACCGTGGTGGCATCCAAGTGGGCGAAGGTCACAGCGGGAGCGGGGTCGGTCAAGTCATCCGCAGGCACATAAACCGCTTGGATGGAGGTGATGGAGCCTTCGTGGGTGGAGGTGATGCGCTCTTGCAGATCGCCCACTTCGGTACCCAGGGTGGGCTGATAACCCACAGCGGAGGGCATCCGGCCCAGCAGTGCAGACACCTCAGAACCCGCCTGCACAAAGCGGAAGATGTTGTCGATGAACAGCAGCACGTCCTGCTTATTCACATCCCGGAAGTACTCGGCCATGGTGAGGGCAGACAGACCCACACGCATCCGAGCCCCAGGGGGTTCGTTCATCTGACCGTAGACCAGGGCCACTTTAGATTGGCTCAGGTCGTCGGCGTTGATCACGCCGGATTCGATAAATTCGTTGTAGAGGTCGTTCCCTTCGCGGGTACGCTCGCCCACACCGCCAAACACGGATACACCACCGTGCTCCTTGGCAATGTTGTTAATGAGTTCCTGAATCAGTACGGTTTTGCCCACGCCAGCACCACCGAACAGACCCACCTTACCGCCCTGACGGTAGGGAGCCAGCAGGTCGATCACCTTAATGCCCGTTTCAAACACAGTGGGCTTGGTTTCTAGGTCGGTCAGCTTGGGAGCGGCCCGGTGGATAGGGGAGGTCGCTTCGTTGTTAACGGGGCCTTTTTCGTCTACGGGCTCACCCAGCACGTTAAAAATACGGCCCAGGGTGGCAGTACCCACGGGCACGCTGATGGGAGCCCCGGTATCGACCACTTCCATGCCACGGGTGAGGCCATCGGTGGAGCTCATGGACACGGCTCGCACCTGGGAGTCACCGAGAAGCTGTTGCACTTCGCAGGTAACGGAAACCTCAGCCCCGGCGGGGTTGGTGCCTTGAATTTTTAGAGCATTATAAATTTTGGGCAATTGGCCACTTGCGAACTTCACGTCCACAACGGGGCCAATAATCTGAGTAATGTAGCCAACTGTTTTTTCTGCTGTGGTGACCATGCTTGCGCCTATTCCGTATGATCAGCTAGTTTGGCGGCTTCTATGTCACTGTTACATTCCAAAGCGCCATCATTCAGATTATCACTAGTGTGCAACGCCCCACGATGATTCTACGGACTTTGTGGAGGGAACAGGCGAAACTCTGCTGTGGCCTGGGCTACGGTCTGATTGAGTGTCGCGCTGGGTGGTGCATTGCTTCGCGTATAGCCCTTCGGGCATGGCTGACGCTAGGGCGCTAGCTTCGCTCTGGCGTTATGCAACCTACGAATTAGATGAGCCGAGCCACTACAAGGGTTCAAGGCTTTTCGGCATGGTGTCAGTGCAGGGCGTAGTCTTCGAGTTTGCGGGCCTACTTGTTTTGCCAATTGCTGCTGGCGACCTCCGCCACAAATTTGATGGTGCTGCCGAACAGGCCTTGGCTTCTGTAGCCCTTGCGGAGGCTCCCCAATCGTTTTGGCTAACCCCTAGGATGTGGCCTAAGAGGTAAGTCTGACGCGCCTCAAGCTCCTTAACCTAAGGTTTAGGTTGGGGGGCTACAATGCAGCGACAGGTTTGGATAGGCAGACGATGGCAAAGGTAAAGGCGACGGTAAACGAGACCGATGCAGTCGAGACATCGACTGTTGAGATCGATTTAGCCAACCCTCAGTATTACGTCAACCGCGAACTGAGTTGGCTAGATTTTAACGAACGCGTGTTGAATGAAGCCCTAGATCCTCGGACGCCGCTGCTGGAGCGGCTAAAGTTCTTAGCCATTTATAGCTCCAACCTAGACGAATTTTTCATGGTGCGTATTTCCGGCGTCATGGAGCAAATTGATGCCGATGTGCATCCCAAGACCCCCGATGGTCTGTCACCCAAAAAGCAGTTGGTGGCCATGCGGGCGCACCTGCTAGAAAAAGTCGCCCTTCAACACCACACCTTCGAGCAGGAACTACGCCCCGCCCTCAGCCAGCACGGGGTTCATCTGCTGAATTATGCCGATCTCAGCCCTGATCAGCAGCAATTTTTACGAGATTACTTTGAGAAGCGAATTTTCCCGGTATTGACGCCCCTCAGTGTCGATCCGGCCCACCCTTTTCCCCGCATGTCTAACCTGAGCCTGAATTTGGCGGTGCGGGTGGTTAACCCCGAAAACGGCCAAGAGCGCTTTGCACGGGTGAAGGTGCCTAGCAACCTGCCTCGGTTTGTGGGGATGCCGGAGGCCCTTTGCCATTATCAGGGTAAAGATTGTGTCTGGGTTGGCGTACCCCTAGAACAGATTATTTCTGAAAATCTAGACGCCCTATTCCCCGGCATGACCATTGCCGGACACCACGCCTTTCGGATTACTCGCGATGCCGATTTCCCGGTCTTAGAAGACGAAGCCGATGACCTGCTGATTGCCATTGAACAGGAAATTAGCAAGCGACGCCTGGAAGGGTTTATTTGTCGCCTGGAAATTGAGCAAAGTATGCCCGAAGATCTGCGCCAGGGCCTCATGCGCGAGCTAGAGGTGAGCGATGATAGGGTCTACGACATTGACGGCATGTTGAGCCTCAAAGATCTCTTTTTCTTCCTGTCTTTGCCCCTGCCCGATCTGAAGGATGCCCCTTGGGCTGCCCTCACGCCGCCACGCCTCAAGCCCATCATTGAAGTGGAAGAAGACGGCTATGCGGAGCAGGCTCCCGATATTTTTGCCGCCATTCGTCAGGGCGATATTCTCGTTCACCATCCCTACGAATCCTTCAAAGCCTCAGTCCAGGAATTCATTACCCAGGCGGCTAACGATCCTAAGGTCTTAGCAATTAAAATTACCCTCTACCGCACCTCGGGCGACTCCCCGATTGTGAAGGCGTTGATCAACGCTGCCGCTAATCGTAAACAGGTTGTGGCTTTAGTCGAACTGAAAGCCCGCTTTGATGAGGCCAATAACATCGTCTGGGCGAAGCGCCTAGAGGATGCTGGGGTGCATGTAGTCTACGGTGTGGTGGGGCTAAAAACCCACACCAAAACCACCCTAGTGGTGCGAGAAGAAGGCAACGAAATTCGTCGCTACGTTCACATCGGTACAGGTAACTATAATCCCAAGACATCGAGCCTCTATACCGATTTAGGCTTATTTAGCTGCCAGGATGAATTGGGTGCCGATCTCAGCGATTTGTTTAACTTCCTGACAGGATATTCCCGACAGCAGGCCTACCGAAAATTGTTGGTGGCACCGCTGACATTACGGGATCGGATGGAAGGGTTAATTCGTCGAGAAATTGATCTGGCCCGCAGCGGTAGGCCAGGGAAAATGATCGCAAAGATGAACTCCCTAGTGGATGGCAAGATCATTAAGCTGCTCTACGAAGCCTCCCAGGCAGGGGTAGAGATCGACCTGATTATTCGCGGCATTTGCTGCCTGCGTCCTGGCATTCCTGGGGTCAGCGAAAATATTCGAGTGATCAGCGTAATCGGGCGCTTTTTAGAACACTCGCGTATCTTCCATTTCTACAACGATGGCCAGCCCGAATACTACATTGGCAGCGCCGACTGGATGACCCGCAACCTAGATCGTCGGGTGGAGGCCATTACCCCCGTAGAAGACCCAATTTTGGTGGCGGAATTGCAGAATATTCTAGAGATTTCCCTGGCCGACAATCGCCAAGCCTGGGACATGGCCGCCGATGGCACCTTTACCCAACGCCGCCCCGCCGAAGACGAAGACGAACGCGGCACCCATAACACCCTCATGGCCCTGACCCTTAAGCGGGATCGGGCTCGGTAGGTAGGGGATTTCGGCCTAGGTTGGAGCTTCCTAGATCTGGGGCAAACCCAGCTAAGACAGGAAAAGGCCACTTTCCGAGCAAATCCCGCGCAGGGGCCGATCCCACACATCCCTAGGCAGGCTGGGTAGCCGCGCATACTCAAACACAATGCCCACCGTGGGCACGTTGCGCCAGGTCGGTTGGCTCAGCATTCGGTCGTAGTATCCAGCTCCATAGCCCAGCCGATAGCCCTTCACATCGCAGGCCACCGCAGGCACCAAAATCAAATCCACCAGGCTGGACTCCACCAGGGGTGATTCTGGGTGGGGTTCCAAAATGCCGTAGGCCCCTTTGCTGAGGGGCCAATTTTCCTGGGATGTCCAGAGGTGCCAGGACAGATTTTTGCCCACACAGCGGGGCAGCCCCCAGTGGGGATGGATCTGCGTTAACGGGCTAAGGTCGGGCTCTTGGCGAAAGCTGGTATGGGCCAAAATCACCCGGCAACGGCGGAAATAATCCCAGCGGGAGAGGTGATCACAAATTTGGTCGCTCTTTTGCCGCCACACTTGCGCAGGAATACTTTGCCGCGCCTTCAGCAATCGGCGACGCAGGTCGGCTTTGGCTTCGCGGTTAAGTTCGGCGGGGGTAGACACAGGGAAGACGGACTTGAAGATTGGGGCACGGGAAGAAGGGGGATCAGCCCTGGAACAGAGCAAGGTAGGACTGGCTGGCGCTAGCGTAACGCATCAACGCCTTACCAAACGGCCCGCCACAATGCGAAGTGGGCACCCTATGAATCGTAAGCCCACCCGAACCAAAAAGGAAAGCTTAAGTTTCGGAACACCCAGGTTGTCGGATATTTATACTGAAACTTTCCACCTAAGATCCCATATGCGGCATTTAGGCTGACAGATTTCCACCTAAGATCCCGTATAAGGGTATTAGGCGGAAAATTTCCCTCTAATCAGTAGTTGGGCTGCTTCGTCTTTCGGTTGTGGCTGTGATTAAAGGTGATTTGCTAGAATCACGAAGCTCTCATTATTGGGATTTTTCCATGCAATCTGGTCTCCGCAGTGGAAAGCTCACAAAATGGAAAGACGATCGTGGATTTGGTTTTATCCAACCTACTGACGGAAGCCAAGAAGTTTTTTTGCATATTTCTGAAGTTAAAGATGCAACCCGTCGCCCCCAAGAAAACGACACGATTTATTATCACTGCGTAGTTGACTCAGATGGAAAAGTTCGTGCTTACAACGCATTTATTCTAGGAGCAAGAAACAAATCAGCACCTTTGAGTAATCGTGCTAAGACTTCTGGCATAAATCTTTCAAGCTTTCCAATAGTTGAGTTAGTCCTATTGTCACTTCTGCCTTTAGTTGGGGCTATTAATTTTACATGGACAACGCGCAATCCTCTTCCACTCGTTCTTTATCCTGTAATGAGTTTAGTGACCTACGCTCTATATGCGGATGATAAATCTCGTGCCAAACGGAAGGATTGGCGAACCCCTGAACAAACGCTACATCTGTGTGAACTTGCAGGCGGATGGTTAGGCGGGTTTATTGCCCAGCGGATACTGCACCACAAAAGTAAGAAAGAGT
>CAZWNR010000275.1:0-5908 GCA_964635665.1 uncultured bacterium
ACGGCCCTGCGAGGGTTGATTGATACCCAAGTTCAGTTGGGCAACGTGGCGGCGGTAATAGCCCCCCTAGAAAAGCTCGTGGAACTCAACCCCACGGTGACGGAATATCAAGTGCTGCTGGCCCAGACCAAGCAACAAACCGGCGATTTGGAAGGGGCCGCTCAAATCTACCGTACGGTGCTGGATCAACAGCCCACCGACATGAACGCCCTGCAAGGATTAACGGCGCTACTGGTACAGCAGGGTCGTCCCCAGGCGGCCATTGGCCTATTGCAAGACGCCGCCGCCACCGCCGAGCGACTCCAGACCGAAGGCCCAACCCCTGGCCTAGACCCCATTTCCATCAAGCTGCTGTTGGCCCAGGTCTACCTCGCAGATAGCCAAGCAGACCAAGCCATCGCCCAGTACGATGCAGCCATCACCGCCGCCCCCGAAGACTTCCGTCCGCTCTTAGCCAAGGCCCTCGTCTTGCAGGAACAGGGCGATGCAGCGGCGGCGAAGGATCTCTTTGATCAGGCCACGGCCATTGCCCCGGCCCAGTTCAAAGACCAAATTCAGCAGATGGCCACCCAGGGAGAAGCCCCCCTGCCCCTCAATCCCGAAGGCTCCGAAGGAACCCTGCCCCTAGAAACCGCGCCAGTAGAGGATGGCGCAACGGAGGAAGGAACGACCCCGAACGAATAAGTAACGCATTACGGTTACGCCTAACCCATTCGGCCTAAAACTCCACCGACCGACTGAGTTGTCGCAGCAATCGCCAACGTAAAACAGGGGCTAGCCACAGATTAGCTAGCCCGTTCCAGGCTATGGCGCTTGTATGGAGTTGGCTTCTAACTCTGCTTAATCACGGCTAAAACCCCGCCCTGTTGCCAAAGGGTCGGGGTATGGCCCCATCTGAGTTCCGCCCTAGGGGGTGTTCATCAGAGCTTAGCTGACGGCCTGGGCCGGGGTACGGTCACGAACGTCGGCTGAGCTAGCAACGGACTTGGTCGCAGCGACGGGCTCAAATTCGATGTGGTTGAGCAGGGTGGTGACGAAGGCAAACAGCAAAAACGGCAGAGACAGCACCAAAATCAAACCCACCACCGCCAGGGCCACAACGGGCTGCCGCGCCCCCATCAGGGCTAGGGACGCCGCTAGACTAACCAGCAAAATAACCAGCCAAGCAATCACTTGGCCGTAGATGTCGCCAAAGGTGAGGGTGCAAGAAAAGCGGTATCGGGTTCCGGTGTCCATAGGGATATCCTGCGTTGATACGATAGATTTCAGCATATCGGGACGGCCTAGGAGCCTGGGGATTCTCAATATTTCCACAACAGTTGCAATAAAAAGTTGCAATAGAACCCGAACCAGGGCAGCATCCTGGGCATGGAGAAAATGGCCTATCAATATCTTGTGTTTTATAAGCCCTACAACGTTCTGAGCCAATTCAGCGCCTCCGATGACGCGCCTTCGGCCCTGACCCTGAGGGACTTCATTCCCGTCTCTGAGGTCTACCCCGTGGGACGATTGGATCGCGACAGTGAGGGGTTGATGCTGCTCACTGACGATGGTCGCCTTCAGCATCGGCTCAGCGATCCTCGCTACGGCCACCCCCGTACCTACTGGGTGCAAGTGGAGGGGCAACCTACCGCCGATGCCCTCACCCACCTGCAGCGGAGAGTCACCATTCGAGGCTATCGCACCCGCCCCTGTCAGGCCTGGATGCTGCCTACGGAGCCCAGCCTACCACCACGGGATCCGCCCATTCGCTATCGGCAGTCTATCCCCACCACCTGGATTGCCATGACTCTGCGGGAGGGCAAAAATCGTCAGGTGCGCCGTATGACCGCCGCCGTGGGCTATCCCACCCTGCGTTTGGTGCGCTGGGCCATAGGGGATCTGACCCTGGCAGCCCTAGAACCCGGCCAGTGGCGACCCATCACCTCCAATGAGCAACGGCGACTGAAGGCCATGGTCTAGGCCATCGGGCCGGATCAATGGGAATCCCGGTGCGGGATGTTACCCCTTACCCATACCCACGACATCCCTCCCTGGAGAAGGTTCCCATGGCATACTGAAGGGCATTGCATCTTACCCTCAGAATCCTCCGAACCGACCAGGGGTGACCGACGACCCTTCCCTCCCCAACCCTCAACCCCAGAACATGGGACCAGGTGGGGCGGGCCTTCGGTGAAACTCTATCGCAGACGAGACCCTAAAGATTCACGGTTCGGTGACCCAACCGTGAGCCGACTTAGCCCATTTGATCCACAATGGGCACACTAGCCTAGCTTGGATTGGCGTTCAGCGATGCTAACTTGCCCTTTTTGCCAGTGTCAAAACCCTGAGGATCGGGGGGCGTGCGACCAGTGTGGCCAGCCGCTCCAACGCTGGTATAGCCTACTTTATCCCCGTCGGGCGATGGAGGATGTAGAGGAAGATTGGGGGTACCCCCCCTACCTAGATGGCCGCCAGCGCTACCAACGCCTAGGGCAGCCCCAGCGACAGTGGACAGTGGCTGGAGACCTGGTAATTGCCCAACGGGTACTCGATTGCCAACCCGACCAAGGATCGCCACTCCAGGATCTTCAGGATCTCTGGCTGGAGAACCCTGGGCTAGACCCGGTCACAATATCCGCCGCCCAGATCCCTCCCCAGGCCCTTCCCTATCTTGCCCTCCAAGCCGATTATTTCCCGGCGGTACCCGAGCTGCATGACGTGATTGTGACCGAGGATCACACCATTCTAGTGGTGGAGGATCGCAGCGATTGGCCGCGTCTCGAAGACCTGTGGCCTGCCAAAACCATGGATCCATTGCAGCAAACCCAGTGGCTCTTTGAAATTACGCTGCTGTGGCAAGCCCTAGCACCCTGGCAGGGCCAGATCACCCTGCTCAACCCAGATCGATTGGTGCTCAGCCCGAATCACCTGCTTTGTCTGAGCCACATTGATCAATCTGTCACCACCCCCAATCTACCTGCCCTAGGGCAAACCTGGCAGCGGATGTTGTTAGCCGAACCCCTATCTCCGGCCATGGCCCTCCAGCAGCTCATTCAAGCCTTGGCAGAAGGCCATCTCACCCCCCTAGATCGGCTTCAGGAAGCCTTGGCAGAGTTGGCAGGGCAGTATCGATCTGGCCTGCCTGGGGTTCCCCTTACCCTAACGCCAGATCTATCCACCGAGGAGGGGGGGATAGACGCTCCCCCCAGCGACGATGAACTGCTGCGGCTAGCCATGGAACATCGGGACGACGAGGACGAGGATGCCGCCGATGAGGGGGGGAGCCTCGATCTACCCACCATGGTGCTACCGATGAAGTTGATCTCCCTGGAGGATGCAGGGCAGAGCCACGTAGGACAGCAGCGCAACCACAATGAGGACTGGTTCTTTTCCCAAACGCGTATCCTGCGACAGGATGGCCCCCAGGGTTCCCAGCTTCAGGCTGCGGGCCTATATATTCTCTGCGATGGGATGGGTGGCCATGCCTCCGGGGAAGTGGCTAGCCAACTGGCGGTGCAAACGCTGCGAGATTACTTTGTTCCAGTAATGACCGAAGCGTGGCCCGACGAAGCCACCATCAGCGCTGGCGTAACCAAGGCGAACCAAGCCATTTTCAACGCCAACCAAACGAAGGCCTCATCGGGGCTAGGACGGATGGGCACCACCTTGGTGATGGCCCTAGTACAGGATTTGCGGGTGGCCCTGGTGCATGTGGGCGATAGCCGCATCTATAGCTACTGCAAGCGCTCCGGCCTCCAACAACTCACCGACGACCACGAGGTGGGCCAGCGGGAAATTAATCGTGGCGTAGAGCCCGCCATTGCCTACGCCCGCCCCGACGCCTATCAACTCACCCAAGCCCTTGGCCCCCGCGACCAAGAGGCCCTCAGGCCGGGGATTCGCTCCCAAGAGGTGGCCGAAGATACCCTGTTTATCCTTTGCTCCGATGGGCTGAGCGACAACAACTTACTAGAACGCCACGAAGCCAGCCACATTGCCCCCCTGCTTAGCTCCAGGGCTAACCTTGAGCAGGGGGCGGCGGATCTGATTCAGTTGGCCAATGAGAAAAATGGCCACGATAATATTACGCTCATTCTGGTGCGGATGAAATTGCGTCCCGACCTCTCCCAACTGCCGGGATAGTCGCGCACAGACCGCACCTCACAGACAGCAGGGATGGGGTGCTGTGCAACTCTCGTTGCCATGCCATTCCGCCTTGAACCCGTTCTGCCCTAATTCGCAAGGTAAGGATACTGCCATGATCAGCCACTCTCACCAACGTCTGCGCCATGTCCAGGGGCGTTCTCTCCTAGGGCTGATTTTGGGGATACTGTTCCCCCTCGGAATCCAGGCGTTTTTACTGTCCGCTGCGGCCCAAGAAACAACCCCAGCCATGGCCCAAACCATGCGGATGGACAAGGCTGACCAGCCAGCCAGCGCCCATACCAACCTGGGTGACATTGCCGCTGTTGACGTGGATTCAAGTGATAACGAAGTGGCCCCTATGGCAGAGCCTGTCGCCGCCGATCCCGTGCCGCTGACCCCCGCTGCCCACGGCACCCAGTTTGCCATTGGGTTCCCCGACAACTGGGTGATTACCCACGGTGAAACCAACCCCACCTTAACCGCAGCGTCCCCCAATGGAGGCCCCGCCATCACCACAGAGGTGTCTTGGTACGCCCAGGCTCCGGGGGAAATGGTGCCCACCCTGCTGGCCGACATTCAGGAAAAGGGCTACACCGTCACCCTGTACGACGCCATCGCCCTCGACGACACCACCGCCCTACGACTCTGGCTGGCGGATCTCCCCGCCTCGGAATTGTCCTACGCCTTTATGACCGTCATCGGCTATGGCGACGCCACCGCCGTGGTGATTAGCCGCTACGAAACCCGCAGCCATGATGTGGATACCCTGCTCAACCAAATCCATGAGTCCTTCCGGCGCAGCGATTCCAGTGCCAGTCCCCCAGAAGCCCAGGAAACCCACGAAACCCACCATCCCTAGCCCATCCTCCAAAGGCCGCTATCCTATAGGGAAGGCATTGCCTATTCATCACCCTACCTAGGAGGAACGAAGCCAGTGACAACTTGGCCACAACATCGGTGGAAATGGCTGGGCACCCTGTTACCCCTCAGCCTGATGGTCTACGCCTGCGGCAACAGCAGCCCTAACCTGGGTTCCACAGCAGGGGAATCCCCAGCCGCTATCCCCTGCGATACCAACAGCGCAGGCACCGCCGCCGGTGGCACCGCCGCCAACGGGGAAGTCTGCACTATGCCCCCCGCCGATGGCACCGCACCCTCTGCCGCCGACGGTGGTATGGCCCATGGTGACCACACCATGGATCTCGGCCCAGCGGATGCCACCTACGACCTGCGCTTCATCGATGCCATGGTGATTCACCACCAGGGGGCTGTGACCATGGCGGAAGCCGCCCTGGAACAGTCTCAGCGGCCCGAAATTCGCCAGCTAGCCGAGGCCATCATCGCCGCCCAGGCCGAGGAAATCGGCCAAATGCAGCAGTGGCGAAAGGATTGGTATCCCGACGCTAGCGCAGAACCCGTTATGTACCACGCTGCCATGAAGCACGATATGGCCATGGCGGAGGAGATGGCCGCCGCCATGCGCATGGATGTGGATTTGGGGATGGCCGACGACGAATTTGACCTGCGCTTCCTCAACGCCATGATTCCCCACCACGAGGGCGCACTGGTGATGGCCAAGGACGTGCAGGCCAAAAGTACCCGTCCCGAAATGCAAACCCTCACTGAGGCTATCTTGACCTCCCAACAGGCGGAAATTGACGAAATGCAGCAGTGGCGGAAAGACTGGTACGGACAGTAACTCCCTCCACCTTGGGTGTGAGGTGCATTGCGACTGATACCGGAATGTGGGGTTAATCCAAGCCACCATGCCGCCGCGAAG
>CAZWNR010000276.1:0-5908 GCA_964635665.1 uncultured bacterium
CCCCAGCGACCGCCAGCGGGGGCACCGCCGCGATCCCCTAACCCATCTTCGGCATCACCACGATCCCCGCTAAACTGGTTCAGCCGCCGCCAAGAGGATGGCCCAGACCCACGGGTGCAGGAATCCCTGCGGGAAATTACCGACGACTGGGACGACATTGAACCACGCTCCTATCGTCCCTCCGGCGTTAGCCCCGTGGAGGAAAGCCTGGAGGAAATCGCCGAGGGCTGGGACGACATCGAAGGACAGGCATCCTCAGCCCCATCCTATGACTCAGCGTCTCGCCCTGCCAGGGATTACGAAGCCCCCAAGCCACCCACCCAGGTCTACCGGGATGGGTCGATTTACTCCTACAGCTATCGTGAACAGGCCGGATCCGGCCAGACCGACCGCATCTATGCACCCCCCGACGATGGCTATGACGATGGCTACGAAACTGACGGCTACGAGGACGATAGCGACGAAACTGATAGTTACGAGGACAGTGATCCCAATTCCCCTGTTTTGGAGGAGGAGGGCGTGGTGGATGCGGATTTTCGGGTGATTATCCCCCCACCCCCTGCCGACCCAACCTAGAAGGCCGATCTGAGAAGACCTCATGTCCAATCCAAATTGAACATTGGGGGCCGGGAATGCGGCGGGGCCACCTGAGTTCAGGTTCGTCACAGCAACCAGATTCTTCAGCAGCCCCCCTGCGGGCAGCCGGGGTCTTAAGGTTGCAGTGCTTGGCTTGGTCGGAACTCAGGTGGGGTTAATGTCTAACGTGAAAACAAGGGGTGCCTTTCTCCGGAAAGGCACCCCTGCTAGGCCCAGAAGGGCGGTAATGACGACGGTGGCGTCAGCGGTCTGAGCTGGTACGCCCTTGGCCAGAAGAACGGTCGGGAAACGATGTCCTTGGTTACCTACTTGGCTACAAAGATATAGCGCAGCACAAAGATAGCCGCCAAAATCCACATACCGATGGTGGTTTCGTTGGCTTTGCCCTGGAAGGCTTTGACCACCGGATAGGCAATCAGACCCATAGCCAACCCTTCGGCGATGGAGAAGGACAGGGGCATCACCACGATGGTCAGAAAGGCGGCGATGGCGGCGGCGGGATCATCCCAGTCGATCATACGGGAGGCGGACATCATCATCACCCCCACCAGGATTAGGGCGGGAGAGGTGGCGAAGGCGGGAATGCCCGCGAAGAATGGGATAAACAGCAGGGCCGCTAGAAACAGTAGGGCCGTAATGACAGCGGTAAAGCCCGTGCGACCACCTTCATAGATCCCTGAGGCCGATTCGATGTAGGTGGTAACGGTGGAGGTACCCAGAATGGCTCCGGCGGTGGTGCCCACGGCATCGGCCATGAAGGCTTTTTCCACACCAGGGAACTTGCCGTCCGCGTCGATATAGCCCGCCTTAGACCCTAGCCCCGTGAGGGTGCCAATGGTGTCGAACAGGTCCACAAACAGGAAGACGAAGACGATGCTGACCATTTGCCAGAAGTTGATCTTGAATAGCTCATCCAGACCCACAAAGGCTTGGCCAAACAGGTCTACCGGGGCCTGGGGAATGGCTACAATGCCCGCGGGCCAAGGGGCAACCCCAAACAACCAGGCAAATAGCGCGGTTCCCAAAATGCCCCACAGTAGCGCCCCGGTAACGCGACGGGCAAACAGAGCCGAAGTCACCAGCAGCCCCAAAATAGCCACGGCGGTAGAAGGCGTCTTCAGGGCTCCCAGGGTGGTAAAAGTGGCCTCAGACGGCGCAATAATGCCCGCACTTTTGAGGCCAATGTAGGCGATAAAAATTCCGATCCCGGCGGTGGTGGCGTGTTTGACCGCTTCGGGGATGGACTCCACGATTTTGCTGCGCACGTTGGTGATGGTCAGCAGGATGAAAATGATCCCTTCGATGAGCACCGCCGCTAGGGCCACCCGCCAGTCGATGCCCAGACCTAGCACCACGGTGAAGGCAAAGTAGGCGTTGATGCCCATACCGGGGGCCAGCGCAAAGGGAAACTTGGCATAGAGCCCCATAATCAGCGTGGCCAGGGCGGCGGAAATCCCGGTGGCCATCACCAGTTCGCCGTAGAGATCCCCGGATTCGTTGAGAAAAATGGCCTCCGACAAAATGCCGGGGTTCACAATCAAAATGTAGGCCATGGTGACAAAGGTGGTAACCCCCGCCACCACCTCAGTGCGCAGGTTGGTGCGGTAACCTGCGAAATCAAAAAAGTTGGCGATATATCCACCTATTCCGGCCCCGCCTGGGGAAGGTTGTAGGTCTTCGGACGGTTGGGTCACGGTGCCACTCCTCATTAAGGACTAAAACAACTAAGCCCTTAGTAATGGATAGGGAACCTGATTAAATCTGTTTTTTTTGATACATCTTTGTGGTTATTAACCTATGTCGTCAGGGTTTCCACGAGTTTAGCCCTTGACCGCTAGCCTAGGTTGAAATGCCCTAGGGTGCTCCGGTGCCCGTTGGATTGGGCTGAGTCGCCCATTGCATTACCCTCTGGTTAAAGGTGTCGGGATCTTCGTCATAGAGGCAGTGGCCCCCATCGGGCAAAAACTGGATGTGAATGTGGGAGTTCAGATCCGCCAAGCCGTCCGCCAAGCTGGGGGGAATCACCCGATCCCGCTGACCCCACAGGATCAGGGTGGGCTGGTTCAGTTCGGCTAGCATTCCCTTCACTGAAGGACTAAAATCCTCATTGCTGCGGGATTTCACCAAATAACAAAGGGTACGGGCGGCTCCTCTCTGCTGGGGCGGCAGGGCAAAGGTGTCGATGAGTTCCTCATCCACCCGTTCAGAATGGACGTAAATGCCGCGCAAGGCCCGCTTCAAAAATTTCCGTTGCCGCACCACCCGAAACAGGGGCCGCAACAATAGGGGCGAGGCCACCAGGCTCTCCACGGTGCGGGCCAAATCTGCCACCCAACCCGCCACTAAATCCTCACGGGAAGCCGGGGTAGGCACCGTCACCAGTAGCAACTGCCGCACCCAACCGGGATAATTGTGGGCTATGGTGAGCGCCACCAACGCCCCCAGGGAATGCCCTACCAAATTCACCGGCTGACCAATGATTTGCCGAATAAAATCTGCTCCCTGGTCGGCCCACAGGGTTGCTCCGTAGGAGGCCGCGGCCTTTTCCGCATCGCCAAAGCCCAGCAGGTCGATGGCATAGACCGGAGCCACCGTACTTAACACGGGCAAATTGTGTCGCCACTGGTTGAGGTTGGCCCCAAAGCCGTGAATCAGGAGAATCGGCGGCATTGGGGAATCCCCCGAATTCCCCGAATCTCCCGACGGGCCAGGATGAAACCAATAGCGCACCCGCCAGCCCCGCCAGTGCCAAATACGCTGATGGCCCGCCTCCGCCAAGGCCCCCGGACGCGCCCCCAAAAATACCGATTCCGTCATGGATGGCTTTACCACGTTCACCCCGCTCGCCCCTGTCGCACCAAAGCTGACTTAAGAAAACCCGATTTCTAACCGGGAAAACCTTAGGGCAAGGTCTCCTTGCTCGCCCAAGTATCATGACCCACCATGGCCCTAAATGGTGCGTTCAGGATCCATCGCTATCGCCATCAGAATGCCCTCTTTACCCTATCGCTTTGAACCGACGAAGGCTATGCAGAGAACCCGGTTTAGGTCATGCTAGATACCGACATACGGTAACTGATCGAAGGAGAGACCCCCATGGCAGCAGAAATGGATCCTGTGAAGTTGATGAAGCAGGAAGTGGGACGGCAGGCCGCCGCACGGGTGCAGTCCAACACTGTGGTAGGTCTGGGCACGGGTTCCACCACGGCCTTTGCGATTCAGTTCATTGGCGAGCGGCTGGCCAAGGGCGAAATCAGCAACATTAAGGGTGTGCCCACCTCCTTCCAGGCCTCGGTGCTGGCCAAAAAGCACGGCATTCCCCTCACCACCCTGGACGAAATCGACGGCATCGACATCGCCATTGATGGGGCCGACGAAGTTGATCCGGCCATGAACCTCGTCAAAGGCGGCGGCGCAGCCCACACCCGCGAAAAAATTGTCGATGGCCTCGCCAAGGAATTCATCGTCGTGGTGGATAGCTCGAAGCTGGTGGACAAACTCGGCACCACCTTTGCCCTGCCTGTGGAGGTGCTGCCCCTAGCCGTTACCCCCGTCAGCAAAGCCCTGGAAGCCCTCGGCGGCAAGCCCGACCTGCGCATGGGCATCAAAAAAGACGGCCCCGTGATTACTGACCAAGGCAACATGATTTTGGATGTAAAATTCGAGGCCATCGACGACCCCGCTGGCCTGGAAAAAACCATCAACAACATCCCTGGCGTGTTGGATAACGGCCTGTTTGTCGGCCTCGCCACCGAAGTGTTGATCGGTGAAGTCAAAGACGGCCAAGCCAGCGTCCGCAAGCTGTAGAGTCCACTTACCAACCACCCAGGTCATGGCCATGTGGGACGACCGCTACAACCGAGCCGACTACTTCTACGGCAAACAGCCCAACGACTTTGTGCGTCAGGTGTGTTCGCAAATTCCCAAGGGTAAAATCCTCTGTTTAGCCGAGGGCGAGGGCCGCAATGCGGTGTACCTCGCCCAACAGGGCTATCGGGTCACGGCGGTGGATGCCTCGGAAGTCGGCATGGCCAAGGCCCAACGACTGGCGGCGGAACACGGCGTCCCCCTTCAAACCATCGTGGCCGACCTGGCAGAATTTGAGATTCAGCCCCAAAGCTGGGACGGCATTGTCGCTATTTTTTGCCATCTGCCCCCGCCCCTACGCACCCAGGTGCATCGCCAAGTAGTGGAGGGGCTGCGGCCTGGTGGTGTGTTTGTCTTAGAGGCCTATACCCCCGCTCAACTGGCCTTCAAAACCGGGGGGCCACCCGTGGCGGATCTAATGATGGACTGGCCTACCCTTCAGCAAGAACTGGCGGGGCTGACCTTCAAAATGGGCCAAGAACTGGAACGGGACATCCATGAAGGCATGGGCCACCGGGGGCGCAGTGCGGTGGTACAGGTCTTAGCCGTGAAGCCCTAGGTCATCTTGGCCCAGCGTTATCGTTGGCGGCGACGATTTAGATCAGACGTTGTTTAGATCAAACGCTATCTTTGGCAGAGGTGATCTTTGCCCAACCTGATGGTTGCCCAGCGTGTTTCTTGCCCCATAGACAGCCATGGATATTGAGTCTGGTGCTCGTGATTCGACAGCAATGACTGGGACGGAGACGCTACCCGTAGACCTCACACCAGCGGTGATTCAGCGGGTGCGGGAGGGGGTAGCGATGTCCACCGATCCCGCCGTACGACAATACATTGCCAAGGATTTGGAGGAACTCAGCGCCATCGCCTCTGGGCAGGCCGATGGTCGGGTGAGCGGTCGGTTTCGGCGGTGGCTGTTGCGGCGATTCATCAAAGCGTTTTTTCGGGTGCGGATCGAAAATCCCCAGTACATCCCGACCGACCCCAACGTGCTGACAGCCAACCACCTCAGCCACCTCGATCCGTTTTTGATTCTGGCCTTTGTGCCGCCCCATCCCTACTACTACATCCTGGGAGATGCCCGCACGCTGTACAACAAACGCTGGAAACGCTGGCTGCTGGGCTGGGCCGGAGGGGTGATTCCCCTAGAACGCTGGTGGAAAGAAGAAATGGCGGTGATGGCCGCCGCCCAAGCCGACCGTCCTGACCTCAAGGATCTCGCTGACACCATCCAGCGGGATGTGCCCAACGGCAGTTCCATCCAGCAAATGCGCCAAATTGACCAGGCCGTCCAAGCCCTGCTGCGCCGGGGGGATGGCATCCTGATTTTCCCGGAGGGTCGGCTAGGGGAACGGGAGGGCAAGATGCATCCCCTCAAGCGAGGTACGGTGCTCTACGCCATGCGGTCTGGGGTGCCCATCGTTCCCATCGCCATCATCGGCAC
>CAZWNR010000277.1:0-5900 GCA_964635665.1 uncultured bacterium
GATCACATCGGGGTAGAGGGTGCCCTGGGCGAGGTAGTCGAAGGGGCCGAGGCGGTTGGATTCCTCCTCAAACACGCGGATGAACTCGTGGCCGATACGCTTGCGTTTTTCTTCGGGATCGGTGACGCCCTGCACCACATTCAGGAAGCGTTCCCGTGCTTTGATGTGCTGCACAGGAATGTGGAACTGCTCTTGGAAGAGCTTCACCAGCCGTTCCGGTTCGCCCTTGCGCATAAAGCCTTGGTCGATGAACATGCAGGTGAGCTGATCGCCGATGGCTTCATGGAGTAGAAAGGCCAGCGTGGAGGAATCTACCCCGCCGGAAAGGGCCAGTAGCACCCGCTTGTCGCCTACCCGCGCCCGCACTTCGCGGATGGCCTCTTCTACAAAGGCTTCCGTGGTCCAGGTGGGCTGGCACTCGCAGATGTGGTAAACAAAGTTGCGAATTAGGGCAATGCCGCCGAGGGAATGCACTACCTCTGGGTGGAACTGCACACCATAGAGCTTACGACTGTGGTCGGCAATGGCGGCGCAGGGGGTGTTGTCGGTGTGGGCTAGCACCTCAAACCCGTCCGGCAGGCACGTTACCGAATCACCGTGGCTCATCCACATGGTGGTGTTGTCTTCCACGTTGGTGAGCAGATCGGTGGGGTCATCGATGAATAGACCGGCCTTGCCGTACTCACCCCGTTCCGCCCGTTCCACTTGGCCACCCAATTGCTGCACCATGAGCTGCATCCCATAGCACACACCCAAGACGGGAATACCTAGATCCCAAAGGGCGGGGTCGCAATGGGGGGCTCCGGCGTCGTAAACCGAACTAGGGCCGCCAGAGAGGATGATGCCCTTAGGATTGAGTTGCTTGAGCTGTTCGGCGGTGGTGCGGTAGGAGAGCACCTCAGAATACACCTCGGTTTCCCGGATGCGGCGGGCGATCAGCTCGGAATATTGGGAGCCAAAGTCGAGAATCACCAGCATTTGGCGGTTGACCTCTGGCATGGCGGTGTCGTCGAGGTGGGTGGTGGAGTCGGTTTGAAGGGTCACTAGCTTAATCCTGTAGATTGACGACGGGGAGTGACGATAGGGCTAAAGAAGCCAAGATAAAAGCGGCAATATCGACAATATGAGGAGCTTTAAAAGTACCAGCGTTCTGGTGGCCCAGCCATCAGAACCAGGATGCTAAGACACGATTCAGCGAGGGCTTGTAAAGGGAGGTTGGTAAAAAATAATCCTCTCAGTCTAACAAAACTTGCTGAAATAACGCCTCCGCCTCTAGCCCTGATTCCGGAATCCCAGGGCGGGCTTAGGTTTGCCCCAAGGACAGGGTTAGGCGCTGTACCCAGGGCTGAATTTCGCGGGGATAGAGCAGCCAAATGCGCTCGGCGGGCTGACTGAGGGTATTCACCAGGGGCGAAAGGTCTTTGATGTCCACAAAGGCATTGTCCCTGTGCATGTAGATGCCCTGCTGGTAGGTGGTATAGCCTCGACTCCAGGTGTGTTCTAGGGTGGCGTAGGTTTTGCCAGCCAATCCTTGTTCGTTGAGATGGGACTGCACCTGGGCAAGGAGGGACCGTTGCTGATCGTCCGACAAACGGGTAATTTCTAAGGTTTTCAACAAATCTCGATCCACATACCGACGACAGAGATCCGCCAGTAGCGCATCCTTTCCCCGCTGCCAGCGCTGGAGGTGGTAGTTCAGCACGGCATCATCGGCGGCGAGGTAGATCTCTATGTCGAGGGGTTGCTGGGCCGATTGCAGCCAAGCCGCCACGGTGTCATCGGCCTCTAGGCTCCCGGATCGATGAAGGACACGGGCGCGGTTGAAGGCGCATTTCAGCAGCCAAGTGGCAGCAATATTTTTGGGATGGTTGTACACCTGGGCATACATAAAGTGCCGCACCACCAGGTAATGCTCAATGGCCGAAAGCCCCTTGTGGGCCACCACCAGGCGATTGCTCTCCGGCTCCAACTCCATCGCCATCAGGATCCGATCCAAATCTAGCCGCCCGTAGCCAGCCCCGGTGGAGTAGCTGTCGCGCAGCAGGTAATCCAAACGGTCGCAATCTAACTGGCTAGACACCAACTGCCACACCAGCGGCACCGGGTGGGTGTGGGCGTAGACCTGTTTCATGGCAGGGATCAGGTCGGCGGAATACTGGTGCAGCGGGTCACGAATGGTGGGAATTTCCTGAATAATTCGCTGTGTCCAATACTCGTGGTGCAGGCCAAAGATTTCCTCCGCCGTGTGGCTAAAGGGGCCGTGGCCAAGGTCGTGCAGTAGGGCGGCACAGAGCACGGTGGCCCGGTGGGGGCGCAGGCTAGGGTAGCGGCCCAAAAGCTGGTCAAAGGCGCGCCGAGCCAGGGCCATCACCCCTAGAGAGTGGGTAAAACGCGAACTTTCGGCCCCGTGGAAGGTGAGGTAGGCTGGCCCCAGTTGCCGAATCCGCCGTAGCCGCTGAAAGGCCGGAGTATCAATCAGCCGAATCAGCAGCGCCTCCTCGGGGTCGCTGGTGCGCAGGGTAATCGCCCCATGCAGCGGGTCGTGGTAGGTGCGCGAGGGCTTGGACATGGGGAGGCCGTCATCCTAAACTTAGCCATCATGGTCGCATCTCTGAAGGCCATATACCGAGCAATTCGCGATGGATAAGCGGTGCATGGCGGCCAAGGGATTGATCCAACATTAGCTAAGAATGTTGAAGCCGCGAATGCACCCTACCTCTACTTTCTTTAGGGTTGTGGGCGTGTGGTTGGGCGATGTTCCGGTCATGGCAATCGTTCCGGCTACATTTGCCCTATGGTATGCCCACTTTTTAGTTCCACTCAACGCCGAAATTAGCCAGTGTAGCCAGGAGGGCTGCCACGGTGAATCGGTTACTCCATAGGCGGGGTTGGGCGATGAAGCCGAGGAGGGGAAAATCTTGGACATCGTAGAACTCTTCCCTAGGGCGCTTCCGCCACCACCACGGGCGACTGGCTCAGCATCTCCAGCGCCGCCTGATATTGGGGGTCGGCCTCGGTGGCAATGGTATCGCGGGTGAGGGGAACGCCTTTCACCATGCGGTCGGGGGTAATGCCAAGGCGGTTAATGTCGTGGTGGTCGGGGGTTTCGTACTTGGCCACCGTCACCGCAAGGCCCGCCCCATCGGGGAGGTCAAACAGCGATTGAATCAGCCCCTTACCGAAGGTAGTGCTGCCCACCAGTTTGGCGCGGCCATTGTCCTGCAAGGCTCCGGCCAAAATTTCGCTGGCGCTGGCGGTGCCTTCGTTAACGAGGACGACCAAGGGCGCATCGGTGAGGGCATGGCCAAAGGCTTCAAAGCTGTCCAAAATGCCCTGGCGGTTGACGGTGTAAACAATGGTGCCCTCCGGCAGCCACAACCGTGCAATTTCAATCCCCGCCTGGAGCAGCCCACCGGGATTGTTGCGTAAATCTAAAATGAAGCCCTCGGCCCCTTGGTCGCTGAGGGTACGGATGGCCTCGGCTACGCTGCCCGCCGCATTGCCATTAAACTGGCTCAGCCGCATATAGCCCACCAACTGCCCGCCCGGAGTTATGTCCATTTGGGCATAGACGGGGTTAAGGGTAATCACATCGCGGGTCAGCATCACGTTGTGGGAGGTGGTTTCGGCATCGCTTCTCACCTCCAGGGTCACCGTGGTGCCGCGCAGCCCTCGCATTTTTGCCGCCGCCTCATCGAGGGACAGATCCGTTGTGGCGGTGCCGTCGATGGAGAGAATCAAATCCTTAGGCTGTAGTCCCCCCTGTTCTGCAGGGGAGCCTTCGATGGGCGCAATGACTCGCAGCCAGCCCGGATCGTCTTCCTTAGTAATTTGCAGACCGACGCCCGTGAGTTCTCCGGCGGTGTTGGTTTGCAGGCTGTGGTACTGATCCGGCGGCAGCAGGCGGGTGTAGGGGTCGTCCAGGTTGGCTAACATCTCGCGGATGGCATCGTAGGCGTCTTCGTGGGTGGCAAAGTTGCGCTTGAGGGCCCGCTGGCGAATAAACCACCAGTTTTGGTGATTAAAGGTCTCATCTACGTAGGCCCGGTTGACGATGCGCCACACCTCCGCCACCAAGTCCTGATCCGAGGTCAGGGCGAAGGCGGGATTTGCGCCCACGGCCCCAAACACCAATCCAGCGATACACAGTCCCAACACCAACAGCCGCAGCAGTGATCTCATAGTCCTCGCAAACCACGAACAAAATCGTTACAGAGTCGTCTCATTCTGAGTGAGGGCCAACGGGGACTTTGTGAACGACCGAGTCTGACACCTAAACAGTCCATCATGAGCCTCGCCCTCAGACCAGCCATCGATCATGGCTGATCTATATCTATGCTGATCTACATCTATATCGTGACCGAATAACGGCGAACTGCCCCAGGTTGGTTGTACCGCACCTAGGTGATCCCTAATTGTTCATATTGACCGATTCCACGGCAACCCGCCTAGGGCTTCTCGATTAAGCCTCTGAGAGAGAATGTAACGAAATATTAAAAAAGTGAAGCCTGTCTCTCATCCAGAACCGGGCAAAAGTGCCAGTCTAAGGCATTTGGAGGCGATCTGGGAGGCGTCATTCCTGGAAAAAAACGGTGAAGCAACTGGGGCAAGGGTCGTTCTGCCGTTACGGCTATGTTACATTTTTCATTGATGGCAATTATTGATATATAGAGTTTCCCGCTTCATGTTTACCAAGCAAGTTACCGACTCTAAGGCCTATCAGTGGTTCAATGAGCGGCTGGAAATTCAGGCCCTGGCCGACGACATCTCCAGCAAGTACGTGCCTCCCCACGTCAACATCTTCTACTGTCTAGGCGGCATTACCCTCACCTGCTTCCTCATCCAGTTCGCCACTGGGTTCGCCATGACGTTTTACTACAAACCCACGGTAACGGAAGCGTTTAACTCGGTTCAGTACCTGATGACCGACGTCAACTTCGGTTGGTTGATTCGGTCTATCCACCGCTGGTCTGCCAGCATGATGGTGCTGATGATGATCCTGCACGTCTTCCGCGTGTACCTGACGGGCGGCTTCAAAAAGCCCCGCGAACTCACCTGGGTGACGGGGGTTATCCTTGCGGTGATTACCGTAACCTTCGGTGTAACGGGCTACTCCCTGCCCTGGGACCAAGTGGGATACTGGGCCGTAAAAATCGTGTCCGGCGTTCCTGGCGCTATCCCCGTGGTGGGCGGCACCGTGGTGGAGCTGATGCGTGGTGGCGAAGCGGTGGGCCAAGCCACCCTCACCCGCTTCTACAGCCTGCACACCTTCGTTCTGCCCTGGGCGATTGCCGTGTTCATGCTGATGCACTTCCTGATGATCCGTAAGCAAGGCATCTCCGGGCCTTTGTAAACGAGGTTTAAGGAAGCTTGGGAATTGGGATGGGGCACCCGGTTATTGGTCAACTCATCCCACTCTGTTTAGGCTAGGGGAAACTCCCCGCTGTGTTTGCTGGGGCATGGCCTCACCGAATTTGTTGAAGCATAGCCTCGCCTACTTTGTTTAAGAGGAGAACATTTGAATGGCAACCCTTAAGAAGCCGGATCTCAGCGATCCTAAGCTAAGAGAAATGCTCAAGCAGGGCATGGGCCATAACTACTATGGCGAACCTGCTTGGCCCAACGATCTGCTTTATATCTTTCCCGTGGTAATCCTGGGTTCCATCGCCTGCTGCGTGGCCCTAGCGGTGTTAGATCCTGCCCTGGTTGGTGAACCCGCCGATCCCTTCGCCACCCCCCTGGAAATTTTGCCAGAGTGGTATCTGTACCCCACCTTCCAAATTCTGCGGATTGTGCCCAATAAGCTGCTGGGTATCGGCGCAATGACGGCTATCCCTCTAGGGCTGATGCTGGTGCCCTTTATTGAGAGCGTCAACAAGTTCCAAAATCCCTTCCGTCGC
>CAZWNR010000278.1:0-5893 GCA_964635665.1 uncultured bacterium
GGCTCATCGTTGCCAATGTGGGGGCCAAGGGTGCTAACGCCTGGAAAGTCGCGCTGAAGGGTTTCGCTATAAACTTCGTAGAGTTTTTCGCAGAGAAGATAGTCTGCATCAGCCATCTCCTCAGCCCATGGCAGACTCTGCTCTCCGGGGGATTGCGCACTGCTTAAAAGACTCTCGTAGATATTCCGCAGATCTTGATCCATCTGGCTGAGCCTAGGGAGAGCTTCAGCCCAACTTAGGGTTTCGCCAGAGTCTCGCAACAGTAGGGCCAGGGTTTGCAGGGGGCCATTGTGAATGGCGTTGTAGGTCTGCTCAATCACGCGCTGGCGTTCTTCAATGCGCGATCGCAGTGTCTGATCGTACAAATAAAATCCCGACAGCACCAGCCCGTTGACGGTAAAGGCCAGTAGCGCCGGTACCAGAGGCACCCACCAGCCCCCTAGCACCAGTAGCCCGTAGCTCATCCCCACCAGCCCCAACCCGCCCAGCCCCAGCCCCAACAGGTACCAAGCGGGGGAAGAAACCCAGCGAACCAGCATTATCCCGGCCCCACCCCAAAGCACGATCCAGAGATAGTCCACCCAGTCGGGCCAGGCCCGCAGCAGGGGGCGATCATCAAGGACGGTGCTGATCAGTTGACTGGTGGCATGGGCGTGAATTTCGACTCCGTAAATTAGGCCCGGATTGTCTGAGACGATCGCGCCGGAGTTGGCGACATCTTTCACACTTGGAGCCGTGATGCCAACCAGCACAATCGCATCTTCAATCCAGGCGGGGTCAACGGTGCCCGCTAAGATCTCGCCCAGCGATACCTGGCGAAAGGGCGCTGCACCACTGCGAACGTTGAGCAAAATTTGGTGGTCGCCCACGTCGCCGTTGACGTAGCCCCCGGTATTGGGAGTAATGGGGGTAAATTCTGTATCACCAAAGCGCATGGCCACAGGGTCGCGCAGGCCGTTTTCTAAAAATAGCCCTTCCTCGGCTAGGTAGAGTTCGGCCAGCAGCATGGCGAAGGAAAATTTGAAGTCTCCTGCTGGGCCGTCGGCCCCCAGCAGCAAGCGCCGCACAAAGCCATCCCCATCGATGGGAATATCAGCAAACCCCGCCTGCTCTGGGGGCAATGCAGGGGGCGGCAGAACAGGCGGCTCGTTCAGGATTTTTTCTGCCCAGACAAGGTTAGGCTGCGCGGCCAGCATGGTGACCAGATTGGCGTGACCTGGCTCTACGGGCAAGTCTCGAAAGATATCAATGCCCACCGCCCGAGGGTTGGCGGCCTCTAGGGTGACCAATAGATCGGCCAGCACTTGGTCGGGCAGGGGGTAGGTGCCCGCCTGCTGGATGTCGTCTTCGGTTACCCCGACGATTAAAATGCGCTCGTCGATCGCTTCCGCCGGTCGCCAGCGCAGTAGGGTATCCAGCATTTTCCACTCGAGCCCCTGGAGCAGCCCTAATAGCCGTGCCGCCACAATGATGCCCAACACCACGGCCCCTGGCAGCAGTTGTCGCCAGGGAAGCTTTTTAGAGGGCCATCGCTGCTGAAATTGGGCAAGGCGCTTCATGGGCAAAATCGGCAAATGAGCTGGATAGAGACCAGGGGTTTTATACCCTGACCTTAGGCTAAATCGAAGCTGGGTAGGGCTCAAGGGTAGTCTAGGGCAACCCCGTGGCCGTTTGGGGCAAATCCGATCACAGGTTTGTGCAACCGCTTTGAACCCGCCACCACCTCGGCGTTGATGGGGGATAACACTATCCCCTCCAGGGAGGGGCAGGGGTGGGTTGAGGTCCAAGAGTCGCTGACCCATCATCAAAGGCTTTTGGGATAAACAAAACTAAAGTTTCTACCCAGAAACCCCATGGGCTGGGGGTAACCATGGTAGCTTTCTGCCACTATTGCCCTCTGCCGCCATCATCTCTATGCTGCTCTCTCGCCCCTGGTATTTAGCTGGGTTGCTGGGTTCCTGGTTGCCCCTGCTGGCAACCCCCATGGCCCTGGCTCAGATTACGCCCGATGCCACGTTGGGCAGCGAAGCCTCGTTAGTTTCCCCTGGGATGGAGTTACCCAGCGGCGTGGCCGACCTGATCGAAGGCGGGGCGATCCGGGGCGGGAACCTGTTCCACAGTTTTCTGGAGTTCAACATTGACCCAGGCCAGCGGGTGTATTTTGCCAATCCGGCTGGTATTGAGTCAATTCTCAGCCGCATTACTGGGGGCAACCCCTCCAATATCTTGGGCACCCTGGGGGTGGCTGGGGCGGCAGATTTATTTTTGATTAACCCCAACGGGATTGTGTTTGGCGAAACGGCCACGCTGGATATTCAAGGCTCGTTCTATGCCAGCACCGCCGAGGTAATTCCGTTAGGGGATGGGGTCTACAGCGCCACCGCACCAGAGCAGAGCAGTTTGCTGACAGTGAACCCCAGTGCCTTGTTTAGCAGTTACCTAACCGATGCCTCGGGGGATATTGAAAACCGAGGCCAGCTTGCTGCCCAGGGCAACATGACCCTAGCGGCGAACAATTTGGATTTACAGGGGCAGGTGGCGGCGGGGGGTGATCTGACGCTGTTGGGGAATACGGTGCAGATTCGCGATGCGGTAGACACACCGTTTGTGGGGTTTGCCGGGGGCGACCTACTGGTGCAGGGCAATGAGGGGGTGGATATTGTGGCCTTGAGCCATGCCGATAGTGGGTTGTATAGCTATGGGGATATGGTGCTGCGATCTGCGAACCCAGTGGGCGGCGATGCCCATTACTGGAGCGGTGGCAGCTTTCGGGTTGAAACCCTAGATGGCAGCCTAGGTGAGCTATTCAGCCCCATTGACCCGGTGATTCGTGCATTAGGGGATGTGGAACTGTTTGGCTATCAGGGTGGATCCCTCCATATCCTGGCGGGCGGCTCGGTCGCCATTGGTACGGCAATTATCACCGATGCTGACCCTGGGGAGCTTGGGGTAGATTTCTTGAGGGAAACCATTACCCTTTCCGATGGTACGGTGGTCGCCATTGATGGCGGGGCGCAACCGACGCTGGATGTGCGGGCGGGCGTTGCGCCAGCAGCTATAGGCATCATCCCCCTGGAAAACCCTGCTGGAGTCAACCCCTTCACAGACTTCTTTTTTGATGATCAATTTCAACCGGCTGACCCTGACATTTTAGATGTGCCTTCTAATGCAGACATTGAAATTGATGATGTTGTCATCTTTGCCGTAAATGGGTTAGTGCTGTTGACCAATCAGTATGAGCCAAATCCAGAGCTAGAGGGCAGTATTTTCATTACTGGTGAAGGTGCATTTGGCATTGATGCGCTCGGGTTTGGAGATCAGGGCGGAGCAGTATATCTGGATGCTCGCAATGATGTCTCTGTGATAGACAGTTCGATCACCACCAGTGGTGCCCAAACGGTGGGAGACATTGTGATTAATGCGGGCGACACAGTTCGGTTTGAACGACAAGATCGCATAACTGTAGCGGCCAGTAACCTCATAGCTGGTGCAGCAGGAACAGGGGGCGACATTCGCATTACAGCAACCAATGTAGAGCTGATCGATGGCGCACAGCTCCAGGCAAGTACTCTGGGTACTGGCGATGCGGGCAATGTGGTGATCGAGGCGCGCGATCGCGTGGTCTTTGACAATAGCGATGCCCTTAGTGATGTAGTAGCCGGAGCCACGGGGGCGGGAGGCAATGTGGAAATTACTGCCAATTCCCTGGAGGTGACCAATGGAGCGCAACTCTCCGCCAGCATCTTTGGCACCGGGGATGCGGGTAATATATCGATTACAGCTAGTGATCGCGTTATTTTTAACGGCACCAGTGCCAATGGTCAGTTTCGAAGCGGGGCTTTTAGCACAGTCGAATCGGGGGCCACGGGGGCGGGGGGCAATGTGGACATTACTACCAATTCCCTGGAGGTCAATAATGGGGCACAACTATCGACCAACATCTTTGGCATTGGCGATGCGGGCAATGTGGTGATTGAGGCGCGCGATCGCGTGGTCTTTGATGGCACCAGTACCAATGGTCAGTTTAGCAGCGAGGCCTCTAGTCGAATCGAATTGGGTGCCGAGGGGACGGGGGGCAACATAGAGGTTTTTGCTAATTCCCTGGAGGTAACCAATGGAGCGCAACTATCTGCTAGCACATCGGGCAATGGGGATGCGGGTAATGTGGTGATTGAGGCGCGCGATCGTGTGGTGTTTGATGGCACCAGTACCAATGGCCAGTTTCGGAGTGCCGCTTTTAGCACGGTCGAAGCCGGAGCCATTGGAGCGGGGGGTAATGTGGACATTACCGCTAATTCCCTGGAAGTGACCAATGGAGCAGGATTAACAACCAGTACCCGAGGCAATGGCGATGCGGGCAATGTGGTGATTGAGGCGCGCGATCTCGTAGTCTTTGACGGCGGCAACAGCGCCGCCTTTAGCACGGTCGCAGCGGGAGCCACGGGGGCGGGGGGCAGTGTTGAAATTACCGCTAATTCACTGCTAGTAACTGATGGAGCACAACTCCAGGCTAGCACCCGAGGCAATGGCGATGCGGGGAATGTGGTAATTAAGGTACGCGATCACGTGTTGTTTGACGGTAGAAGTGCTGATGGCCAGCTTGGCAGTAATGCCTTGAGCACGGTCGAAGCGGGGGCAACTGGAACAGGGGGCAATGTAGTGATTACCACCAATTCCTTGGGAGTCACTAATGGAGCACAACTCCAGGCTAGCACCCGAGGCAATGGCGATGCAGGCAATGTAGTGATTGAGGCGCGCAATCGTGTGTTGTTTGACGGTATGAGTGTCGATGGCCGATTTGTCAGTGCTGCTTTTAGTACTGTAGAAAGTGGGGCTACGGGTGCAGGGGGTAATGTGGAAATTATCGCTAATTCCCTAGAGATCAGCGATGGGGCGCAACTAGCAGCTGGCACCTTGGGCAATGGAAATGCGGGCAATGTGGTGATTAATGCCAGTAATCAGGTGATTTTTGACAGCCGTGGTGCTGCGTTTAGCTCGGTAGGAGTGGGAGGACAAGGCTCTGGAGGGAACGTTGTAGTTCACACTGGTAGCCTAGAGGTCACCAATGGGGGAATCTTGAATGCTAGTGCCGATGGATCAGGAGATGCCGGTGATGTAGTGATTACAGCTCGCGATCACATCAACCTACAGGGAATAGGTCAAAATGGAAGTCCCAGTGGTGTTTTTGCAGGCAATAATGGAGAATTTGCTGCTGCACGAAGTGGTGAAATTCATCTCACAACACCTCAATTGTTTATCCAAGATGGGGCGGCAGTCTTTTCTAGCACCCTCAACGACCAACCTGGCGGCAACATTACCCTGAGCCTGGGGCGCTTGGAGATCCTGAGTGGTGGGCAGGTAGCTACCGGTAGCCTAGGTCGTGGGCCCGCTGGCACTATTCAGGTGGATGCCACGGAGGGCATTTTGATCTCAGGTAGTGATCCTAACTTTTCTGCCCGTGTCGATCAGCTTCCCGGAATAAATTTGTTACTTATCCCCCAAAGTGCGCTTTCGGTGCGATCTAGTGGGGAGGGGGTGGCAGGTGGCATCGTTATTGGCGGGTTAGGTACTACTCCTCGCCTTGACCTTGACGCTGGCGGGCAAATTACCGCTGAATCCGCTGCCGTGGATGGCGGCAACATTTCCATCACCCTCAACGACTTGCTATTCATGCAGAACGGCAGCTTGATCTCCACTACCGCTGGCACCGCCCAGGCCGGGGGCAATGGTGGCAACATTACCATCAGCGTGCCCTTCATCATCGCCATCCCCGCCGAAAACAGTGATATTGCCGCCGATGCCTTTGAGGGCACGGGGGGCAACGTCAACATCACTGCCAGGGGCATCTTTGGCATTGCGCCCCGGCCCCAACGCACCCCCCTCAGCGACATCA
>CAZWNR010000279.1:0-5883 GCA_964635665.1 uncultured bacterium
TAGGCCAGGTGCAATAGAATTGAGCTACTGACCGAACTGCAAGCTTACTGCTATGGCCACCTCCCTTGAAGACGCCCTCAACACCGTTAGCCAACTAACCCCAGAACAACAGGCTATGTTGGTTGAAATCATTCACAACCGTTTGGTTGAAGCCCGTCGTCGGGAAATCGCTGAAGATGCTCAGGCATCTATTGCTGCCTTCCGTGCAGGTCATCTACAGCCACAGCCAGCCACAGCTATCATTGCCGAACTGCAAAGCTTCTCTGATGAAGACTCATGAGGCAACTGGTACTCACTCCAAAGTTTAAACATGCCTATCGCAAGTTCGTTGCCCGTGATGCCAAGCTACAGAAACGGATTGAAGCTACCCTCAGGCAAATGGAGCAAGATATCTTTGGCTCAAATTTGGCTACTCATTCATTAAAGGGTGAGCTGTTTGGCCTCAAAGCATGTTCCTGCGGGTACGATTGCCGCATTGTATTTTCAATTGAAACAGACCCCACAACTCAGGATGAGGTCATTCTTCTGCTCGATATTGGCACCCACGATGAGGTTTACTGAGCCGAGATCATCGATGGCGACATTGGCCGGTCAGTTTCGGGTGGGCTGAAAGTCAGCGAAAGGACTAAACTTACTCGATAATGAAACGAACCTAACTTGAGCGGCCCCCGTGCTCATTCCCTCCGTTTACAAAGTTGGCGGTTGCCTCCAGGCCGAGGCCAGTACCTATGTGGTGCGACAGGCCGATGAGGATCTGCTGGCGGCGTTGGCTGCCAGGGAATTTTGCTATGTGTTTAGCGCTCGGCAGATGGGCAAATCCTCCCTGCTGGTGCGGGCCAAGGCTCAGATTCAGCGGGATGGGGGCCGCTGCGCCTACCTGGATATGACCCGCCTGGGCAGCAACGGCCTCACCCAGGCCCAGTGGTATACCGGGGTGGGGGTGAGTTTGCTACAAAGCTTGAATCTGCTGGGGCAGACGGATTTCTTGGCCTGGTGGCAGGCGCGGGAGAGCCTACCTCTGGTGCAGCGCCTCAATCAGTTGATGGATGAGGTGGTGCTGCCCGCCACGGCGGATGATCCGGTCTATATCTTCATCGACGAAATCGATGGGCTGCTGAGCCTCGACTTTTCCACCGACGACTTCTTTGCCTGGATGCGGTCGTGCTACAACCTGCGCGCCCACGACCTGCGCTACCGTCGCCTCACCTTTGCCCTATTTGGCGTGGCTACCCCTGCCGACCTAATCGCCGACAAGCAGCGCACCCCCTTCAACATTGGTCGAGCGATTTCCCTAGAGGGCTTTACCCTGGCCGAAAGTGCGCCCCTGAAACGGGGGCTAGAGGGGCTGGTGGATTGCCCCCAGGCGGTGCTGAAGGCCATTTTGGATTGGACGGGGGGACAGCCCTTTTTAACCCAAAAGCTCTGCCAGATTGCCGCCACCAATGCCCAGCCATCGGAGACGGTGCCCCTGGTGCTCTCCCCCGGCATGGCCGACTTTTGGGTGGAGGGGCTGGTGAAAACGGCGTTGCTGGATCATTGGGAGGCCCAGGATGAGCCGATTCACCTGCGCACCATCCGCGACCATTTGTTTTGGCACCAAACCCGCACCGCCCGAATTTTGGGACTGTATCAACAACTGCTAGAAGGGGAAACGGTACCCTCCGACGACAGCCGCGAACAGAGCGATCTGCTGCTGTCGGGGCTGGTGGTGCGGCGGGGCAACCATCTGGCGATTAAAAACCGCATTTACCGAGAGGTCTTCACCCTCGATTGGGTGAGCCGCCAACTGCATCGGCTGCGCCCCTACGCCAGCGCCCTAGAAGGGTGGGTGGCCTCGGATCGCCAGGATTCCACCTACCTGCTCCAGGGCCAAATTCTGCTGGAGGCCGAAGCTTGGGCACGGGACAAGAGCCTCAGCGATGTCGATTACCAGTTCCTCGCCGCCAGCCAGGATGCCGAACGCCAGCGCATTCAGATGCAACTCAACGCCAAGGCCGAGAGTGAGCGATTCTTTCGGCAACTGGCGGAAGCGGTGCCCCAAATGGTGTGGATTGTGGAGCCAGATGGTAGTCTGTCCTACACCAACCGCCAGGGGAGCGACTTTTCGGGGATTTCCCAGGACGGATTGCAGGGAATTCAGCGCCTAGAGGTGATTCACCCAGAGGATCGGCAAACCAGTCTAACGGCTTGGGAGCAGTCCTTTGCCACGGGTAACCCCTACGAAGTGGAGCTGCGCCTGCAAGATGCCAACGGCCAGTACCGCTGGTTTTTGAACCGGGCCGTGCCCATTCGCGATGGGGCGGGGCAGGTGGTGAAGTGGTTTGGCACCAGCACCGATCTGGATGAGATCAAACGGACGGAAGCGGCCAAGCGCCTGAAGGAACGGTTTCGGCTTCAGCGGTGGCTGTTGGGGGCGGTGAGTGCGGGGTTGGCCATCGCCACGGGCCTGGGTCTCTATGCCTTTGCCCAGCGGCACCAGGCCACCTTGCGAGAAATTGAAGCGATTACCAGCCTCTCCGAAGCTCAGTTTGCCTCTGGCAACCGCCTAGATGCCCTGGTGACTGCCCTCCAGGCCCAAACCCGGCTCGATAAGCTGCGGTGGGTGCCCGATGAACTCGCCGCTTTGAGTGATCGCGAACTGCGCCGCGCCACCTTTCAAGCCCTGGAGTGGAACCGCTTTCATGGAAACCTGGGTCGTGTGCGCGGCTTAGCCGTGAGTCCCGGCGGCAACCTGATCGCCGCCACCTACCAAAAAGAGGCCACCCTGATCTGGGGCATGGATGGCACCCTGATCGCCCGCCTTCCCGGTACTGCCCGTGGCGTAGCCTTTAGCCCCGACGGCCAAACCCTGGCCACCGCTGGCGATGACGGCACCGTGGGCCTGTGGAGTCGCGATGGTAGCCCTTTGGCCACCTTGAAGGGCCACCCCAAAGCGGTGATGGCCGTTGTCTTTAGCCCCGATGGGCAGCAAATTGTCTCCGCTGACCTTGATCACATCATCAAATTCTGGAGCCGTGATGGTCAGCTCCTGCGTACCCTGAGCGAGCATCGCGGCGCGGTTTGGAGTCTAGCCTTTAGTCCCGACGGGCAATACTTCGCCTCCGCCAGCAGCGACAACACCGTTAAGGTGTGGCGTCGGGATGGCACCCTAGTGCGTACCCTGCCAAACCCTATCCCCGCCACCGAGGGCGAAAGCTACCTGCAAAGCGTGGCCTTTAGCCCCGTTCGCGAAGCGTCCCCAGAGGGGAACGGCCAAACCCTTGTGGCGGGAGACTCCCACGGCAACCTCCTCTGGTGGAACGCCGATGGCACCCTGCAAAACACCACCTCCGAACATCGCGGAGCGGTGGACTATCTCACCTTTAGCCCGGATGGGCAAACCCTCGCCTCCGGCAGTTGGGATGACACGATCAAACTCTGGAACCGAGAGGGCACCGTCCTCCGCACCATCAATGCTCACCCCAGCGGCACCCTGGCCCTGGCCTTTAGCCCAGACGGTCAGCGGTTGATCTCCGGCGGCGAAGACGATCTGGTGCGGATTTGGCAGCTTACTTCCCCGGTGCTCACCACCCTGCGGGGCCATCGCGCCTCGGTGTGGGATGTGGGGATTTCCCCAGACGGCGAATCCATCGTGTCCTCTAGTTCCGATGGCACCGTCAAACTCTGGAGCCGGGAGGGCCACCTTCAGCGCACCCTACCCCTCGACCAGGGCGCAATCTGGGCGGTGGAAATCAGCCCCGATCAGCAAACCCTCGCCGCCGTTAGCAATGCTGGCATCCTTACCCTATGGGGGATGGATGGTACGCGGCTGAACACCATCAACGCCCACAGCGATACCGCCTTTGATGTCGCCTTTAGTCCAGACAATCGCGAACTCGCCACCGTCGGCTGGGATGGTCAGATCAAGCTCTGGCGACCCGACGGCACCCTGATACAGTCCTTGCAAAGACGCTCAGATGTCGATGGGGAACAAGGTTCACACTCACCCGAGGCCAATTCACCGCAGGATTCCCTAAAAAACCGCCTGAATACCGTCACCTTTAGCCCAGACGGCCAGTGGCTAGCGGTGGCGGGTCTAGACGAGGTAATTTACCTCTGGCGGCGCAAGGAAACCGGAACCTTTACCCCGCAACCCCACCAAGTGATCGCAGGTCACACCGACACCATTTGGGACGTGGCCTTTAGCCCCGACAGCACCCTCATCGCCAGCGCCAGCGAAGATATGACGCTCAAACTCTGGTCGCTGGAGGGCACCCTAATTCGCACCTTCGAGGGACATACCGACCGCGTCAACGCCGTCACCTTCATTCCCCCCAACTCCGGCCTGCCTGCCGACTGGGGCACCGTCATTGCTTCCGCCAGTTGGGATAAATCCCTCAAACTCTGGTCATTAGATGGCACCCTGCGCCTCACCCTCGAAGGCCACGAAGAACGCGCCCTAGACGTGAACTTCTACCCCGCCACCGCCACCCATGGCCCCCTACTTGCCTCCGCTGGCCTCGACAATGGGGTGATTCTATGGCCCCTAGATCGCCTTTTGGAGCGCGATCAAGTGCTTCGCTACGGGTGCCAATGGGTGCGCGAGTACCTGCAAACCAACCCGATGCCCCTCCCCAGGGCGCTATGCCAACTCCCGTAGATTCCAGCCCCCATCGAGAACCGCTGAATCGCTAGCTTGAGTGTCCCTTTGCTGTCATGCCCAGATCTCGACTCCTCGCCGCCAGTCAATCCCTACCATCAATGCAAACCCCACTTTAAAGGGGCCATTCTGTGGCACTCTGGAAGGTGGATAATGGCTCGTTTTACCCGGTTAGGCGTCGTCCTTTGGGCGATTGGGCTAACTCGGTGTTCTTCTATCGGCAACCCTCCGGCAACCCTAGAGCAAAGGCTATGCAAACCCTTCCCAATCCTGTCTCCCAGGCTTCGACCAATCCTGCCTTTGATCCCTTCGATACCACCATCCACCGTCGCAAAACCCGTCCGGTGCCCGTCGGTAGCGTCACCGTTGGCGGAGGCCATCCCGTGGTGGTGCAGTCCATGATCAACGAAGACACCCTAGATATCCAGGGTTCCGTCGCCGCCATCCGCCGCCTGCACGAAATTGGCTGCGAGATTGTCCGCGTCACGGTGCCCAGCATGGCCCACGCCAAGGCCCTAGCCGACATTCGCAAAATTCTCGAAGACACCTATCAGCCTGTGCCCCTGGTAGCCGATGTCCACCACAACGGCATGAAGATTGCCCTAGAGGTGGCCAAGCACGTCGATAAGGTGCGCATTAACCCTGGCCTCTACGTCTTTGAAAAGCCCCAGGCCGACCGGACTGGATATACCCAAGCAGAATTTGACGACATCGGCAGCAAAATCCGCGACACCCTTAAGCCCCTGGTAGAATCCCTGCGCGACCAGGGCAAATCCATGCGGATTGGCGTTAACCACGGCTCCCTGGCCGAGCGGATGCTGTTCACCTACGGCGATACCCCCGAAGGCATGGTGGAATCGGCCCTAGAGTTCCTCCACATCTGCGAGTCTTTGGATTTCCGCAACCTGGTGATTTCCATGAAGGCCTCGCGGGTGCCTGTGATGCTGGCCGCCTACCGTCTGATGGCCAAGCGCATGGACGACCTCGGCATGGACTACCCCCTGCACCTGGGCGTCACCGAAGCAGGCGATGGCGAGTATGGCCGGATCAAATCCACCGCTGGCATCGCCACCCTCTTGGCCGAAGGAATTGGCGACACCATCCGCGTCTCCCTCACCGAAGCACCAGAGAAGGAAATTCCCGTCTGCTACAGCATTTTGCAGGCGCTAGGGCTGCGCAAAACCATGGTGGAATACGTGGCCTGTCCCTCCTGCGGTCGTACTCTATTCAATCTAGAGGAAGTT
>CAZWNR010000280.1:0-5861 GCA_964635665.1 uncultured bacterium
CCCCTGGGGTCCATGTTCTGTTTGGCTTTGGCAAAGACAGCATTCAGTCCTCCTTAAACGACTACCTTTGGGGAAAAATCGACGTTAAAGACGCCGTTTACGATATCTCCCACCTGCTCACCACGGGGAATGGGGGTGGTCTGTTTCTGCTGCCCTCCAGCATCAAAACCAGCGACATTGCCCGCGTGCTGCGGGAGGGCTACGATGTCAACCGTCTCAACGACGGCTATCGTAAGGTCGTCAAGGATTTCAAGCTTGATTACCTAATCATCGACACTCACCCAGGGCTAAACGAAGAAACCCTGTTGTCCATCACCATTTCCAATGTGTTGCTGCTGCTGCTGCGGCCCGACCAGCAGGACTATCAAGGCACCGCCGTCACCGTAGACGTAGCCCGCAAACTCCAGGTGGAAAAGCTGCTGATTGCGGTGAACAAAGCCCCCGATGTGTTCGACTTTGACGAACTGAAGGCAAAGGTAGAGGCCACCTACAGGGCCACGGTGGCGGGCGTGATTCCCCACTCCGACGATTTGATGGTGCTGGCGAGCAGCGGCATCTTTGCCCTCAAATATCCCGACCACCCAGTGACGCGAGTGCTGGAGGGCGTGGCCGAAGCGTTGATTCAATAACGCCTTCCGCCAGGATCTCCAGGGACAGCACCCATGGCAGATGGCTAGCCCCATTTCCCATTCACCGCCATAGCGGGCGCTAGAATAGGAAAACTGTTGTCATCTCCCCGTTAGCCTATGTCCGTCCTTGCCGCCATTGCCGTCATCGCCCTCTTGGTCGCTGTTCACGAAGCGGGTCATTTCCTGGCGGCTCGGCTCCAGGGCATCCATGTCAATCGCTTTGCCATTGGCTTTGGCCCCATTCTGTGGAAGTACCAGGGTGCTCAAACCGAGTATTCCCTGCGAGCCATCCCCCTAGGCGGGTTTGTGGGCTTTCCCGACGACGACCCCGACAGCGAGATTCCTCCCAACGATCCCGATCTGCTTCGCAACCGTCCCATCCTAGATCGGGCTATTGTGATTAGTGCGGGGGTGATTGCCAACCTGGTGTTTGCCTACCTGGTGTTTGTGGCCCAGTTCACCACCGTGGGCATCCCCGAAACCTTTGATGCCCAGCCCGGTATCGTCATTCCCCAAGTCGTGTCCGACACCTCCCCTGCCGCCCAGGCGGGCCTGCGCTCTGGGGATATTTTGCTAGAGGCCAACGGCACACCCCTGGATGGCAGTGAGGGCACCATTCCCAACTTTATTCAGCTCATCAAAGACAGCCCCAACCAGCCTGTGGATCTCACGGTGCAGCGGGGTAGTCGCGAGTTTGAAGTCACCGTTACCCCCGTCCCTGGCCCCGATGGCAATGCCGTGATTGGGGTGCAGCTTCAGCCCAATGGCGACTTTGGCTACCGTCGCCCCACCGGGCCGATTGAAGTGCTGACCCTGGCCGCCAAGCAGTTCCAAGACATGCTGGTGCGAACGGTTAGCGGCTTCGTCATGTTGGTGACCAACTTTGGCGAAATGGCCAACCAGGTGGCTGGCCCGGTCAAAATTGTGGAGCAGGGGGCCGGACTGGCGAAATCCAGCTTGGCTATGCTGTTCCCCTTCACCGCCATCATCAGCATCAACCTGGCGATTATCAACATCCTGCCCCTGCCCGCCCTGGATGGAGGCCAACTGGCCTTTTTGCTGGTGGAAGCCCTGCGCGGCAAGCCCCTGCCCGATCGCCTGCAAGAAAACGTGATGCAGACGGGTCTGGTGCTGCTGCTAGGCCTAGGCGTGTTTCTAATCGTGCGTGACACCACCCAGCTTGAGATTTTCCAAAATCTGCGTCAGTAACCCGTGAGTTCCCCCCGTCGCCCCCCCAAAAAGCAACGCGCCCTGGAAATTCTGCGCCGCCTCAAGGAACGGTATCCTGAAGCGCCCTGCTCCCTAGACTTTGAGACCACCCTGCAACTGATGGTGGCCACCATTTTGTCGGCCCAATGCACCGATGAACGGGTCAACAAAGTGACCCCCGCCCTGTTTGCCGCCTACCCCAATGTCTATGCCTTTGCCGAGGCCGACCTGGCTGATTTGGAAGGCCTGATTAAATCCACGGGCTTCTATCGCAATAAGGCCAAAAACATCCGGGCCGCCTGCCAGCGCATTGTCGCTGAGTACAACGGCGAAGTGCCCAACACCATGGACGATCTGCTTACCCTGGCGGGGGTGGCCCGCAAAACCGCCAACGTAGTGCTGGCCCACGGCTTTGGTATCAACGCCGGGGTAACGGTGGATACCCACGTCAAACGCCTCACCAACCGCCTCGGCCTCACCAAACACAGCGACCCGATTAAAATCGAGCGCGACCTGATGAAACTGCTACCCCAGTCCGACTGGGAAAACTGGTCGATTCGCCTGGTTTACCATGGACGGGCGGTGTGCATGGCCCGCAGCCCCAACTGCGCCGACTGTACCCTGGCGGATCTCTGCCCGTCGGCTACTCGGTCAGCAGTTGCCCCCGGTAGCCGGTAACGATGCGGCTGCCATCTTTGAAAATGTGAACCTCTAGCTGGTCGCTGGCCCAGGTAATGGCGTTTTTTAGGGCGGGGTTGAAGATGTGAACCCGCTGATTGCGCGACGATACCGGGGAACTGGGGGAATTCACCGCCTGGGATTCCACAAACGGCCCGTCAATTAATAGATCAAGCTGGTCGAGCAAATCCTGGGCACCGGGGGGCGCATCGGCAGATTGCAGCTTTTCTAGGGTAAACCCCGTAAACGACATTACATTCAATCCATGGGCCTTGACCAAAGCCGCCAACTGGGCCAGGGCCGGAGCCTGCCAAAAGGGCTCTCCGCCGGAAAAGGTGATGCCCTGATTTTTGGGATTCGCCAGGATGCGCTGGGTCAACGTCTCCACCGCTACCAGCTGGTTTTCCTCAAAACTCCAGCTCGCCGGATTAAAACAGCCCGGACAATGGAGCAAACAACCCTGCACCCACACCACCGCCCGACAACCGGGGCCGTTCACCTCCGATTCGTTCACGTAGCCCATGATATTCAAATGTCCGGCGGGAATAGATCTGAGCGGTTCAGGGGGAGCAAGGGAAGCCATGGCACAGGGGAAACGTGAGGTGGATAAAGCTGGGAAACGGTGCTGGGCATTGGGGTCGATTGTAGCGAAAAGACCGCTATATAGCCAACAAGTAATTAAAAAGCGTAACAGCCCTAGGCCAAGCATTGCCCCTATCCGAAGCCCATCTTCCCGATTCCCACCTCGCCCAGTCGGATGGAGCGATTCTCTCTCAGTCGCTCCATTCAATTTTTCCCGATGGGTTACGCTGCACTAACCCATCCTGCGGTGGTTGTACCGTATTATCTGCTTGACCTGCGGTGGTGCATTCACGCAGCCATGCACCCTACCTCTCGCTATCCCGCCCTACCGATGCCCCATAATCCTGTGCTGTTTAATGTGTTAAAAGATCGCCTGCGGCAAGCGCCCCAGGGCCGAATCACCTTTGCGGAATTTATGGATCTGGCCCTCTACGATCCGGCAGGGGGCTACTATGCCACCCAGGTTGCCGCCGTTGGCCCCCAGGGAGATTTTGTTACCTCGCCCCACCTCAGTCGCGATTTTGGCGAACTGCTGGCGGTGCAATTGGTGGAACTGTGGCATCACCTCGGTCAGCCAAAGCCCTTTACCCTGGTGGAAATGGGGGCAGGGCAGGGCATTATGGCCGCCGATGTGCTGACCTATCTACAAACTCAGTTTCATGGCTGTTTTGCCGTCTTAGACTACCGAATTGTAGAAAAGTCCCCGGTATTGCGACACATTCAGCAAAAACGGCTGGAATCCTGGGCGAATCGGGTAACCTGGTGCGATTGGGCCGACTTGGCGGCGGATTCGGTGACGGGCTGCTTTTTTTCCAACGAACTCGTCGATGCCTTGCCCGTTCATCAGGTTGTTTTGACCGAAGCGGGGCTTCAGGAAATCTACGTCACGTTGGATGAGGACAGTGGCACCCTCAAGGAAGTGAACGGCCCCCTATCCACCCCTCGCCTTGCGGAATATTTTGACCTAGTGGGGGTGGACTGGGCCAAGGGCTACCCCCTGGGCTACCGCACCGAGGCCCATCTTGCCGCCCTAGACTGGATGGCCACCGTAGCCGATGTACTGCACCGAGGCTACTTGCTTACCATCGACTACGGCTACCCCGCCGAGCGCTACTACCACCCCAACCGCACCCAGGGTACGCTGCAATGCTACTACCAGCATGCCCACCACAACGATCCCTACCGCCACCTCGGCCACCAAGACATCACTGCCCACGTCAGCTTCACGGCGTTGGAGCAGCAGGGGAAACAGGGTGGCCTCAGCACCCTGGGCCGCACCCAGCAGGCGATGTTTTTGATGTCTTTAGGATTAGGGGATCGTCTTATGGATCTCGCCAAAATCCAATCCACCGATCCTGCCATCGTCAACCAGGCGATCCAACGGCGCGACCAAATTCACCAGCTCATGAACCCCATGGGGTTAGGGAATTTTTGGGTATTGCTCCAGGGCAAAAACCTATCCCCAGCGGTCACGGCCCAATCTCTGCGCGGATTCACGATTCCGCCCCTGGCCTAGCGGCGTTCAAGGCCCAGAGTCCAAAGCTTTGTGTCTATCTCCGACCAGTTCGTGAAATTCCCCCTAGGTTAGGGAATGTTGGAGATGGTTCCCTTCACCCTTGGATAGCGATGGCAACGCGATACTATTTATACGGCATTTTTCCGGCCCCTGGCCCCCAGCCAGTATCAATGGTGGGATTGGATGATCAACCCGTCCAGGCTTGGACATCCGGCGATTTTACCTTTCTCTATTCCGTGGCTTGCCAGAAGCGCTACCTGGCCAGCCGCCAAAATTTGATCACCCACGAAAAGGTGCTCGAAACGGCGATGCAACTGGGCTACCGCACCCTCCTACCGCTTCAATTTGGCCTCACGGTAGACGATTGGGATCAGGTGCAGGAAGATTTAATCGCCCCCTACAGCGAAGCCCTCAGCCAATTGTTCCAGCGTTTGGACGGCTGCCGCGAGGTGAGCGTCAAGGTGATGTGGGATGCGGCCACGGAACTGGAATTACTGATGGCCGAAAACGACGACCTGCGCCACCAGCGGGATCAGCTAGAGGGCACCCAGCTCAGCATGGATCAGGTGATTGCCATTGGGCAGCGCATCGAGGCCGCCCTCAACGACCGGCGGGAAGATATTGCCAACCAGTTTCGCCAAGCCTTTGCCCCCCTGGCTAAGGACAGCCTAGAAAACGACCCCATGACCGACACGATGATTTTCAACGCCGCCTACCTAATTCCCTGGGAAGCCGAACCTGCCTTTAGTCGGGCCTTAGATGAGGTGGATGCCACCTTTGGGGATCGCCTGCGGGTGCGCTACAACAACTTCACGGCCCCCTACAACTTCGCCCAGCTCAGCTAGTCACGAGAACGGTAACAGCCCAAGGGATGCCTAGAACCCTTCTCTGACGGGCGTTGTCCATCCTGCAATGAATTTAGTCCTTGCTATCCTGGGAACTTTGGCCATGCTGTTAAAACTGCTCTTTGCCCCGGTGCTCGGCCCCATCGAAGGGGTGGCCTGGATTGCCGACAAAATCCTGGAACAGGCCGACATGCCCACCAACGATGCCGAGAGCCTCCAGAAGCAGCTCCTCACCCTACAGCTCTCCTTTGATATGGGCGATATCAGCGAAGAAGATTTTGTAATTCAAGAAGAAGAAATTCTTCTGGCTCTGCAAGCCTTGGAAGATGATGAGGATGAAGAAGAATAACTGGGGTGCTAGGATTCGAACCTAGGAATGGCGGGACCAAAACCCGCTGCCTT
>CAZWNR010000281.1:0-5838 GCA_964635665.1 uncultured bacterium
TCCGTCACCATTAGGGTGCGACTGGGGCGATGGAAGCAGGCGGTTTCGCCGAAGGGGCCAAGGCCGAGGGGAATGGGGGGCAGGATGGCGCAGTCTACCTGGTCGGCAAAGGGCAGACGAGAACTGTCATCGGGCAAAAGCTGGGTGCGATCCGCAGGCAAACCCAGCCAGGGCAGGGGCAAATTGAGCGGGAAGCTCCACTGGTTGGGGGTAACGTAAACCTGGGCCTGGGGGAAGCGGCGGGCAAAGGGGCCAACGAACACCTTGTGCTCAATCCCCGTCACCGTAGATAAGATAATGTGCCGCACCGGGCCATGGCGTTCCTCCAGCTCCCGCAGCAGGCGCACACACTCCGCCGTGGGGGCCACCGGAGCATAGATCAGCAATCCACGGGGTTCCAGCCGCACCACCGTCATCCGAATTGGCACCACCACGTAGAAAATGCCCTGGAATTGGTCAAAGGTCCACACCGCATCTTTGACCACCTCAGTACGCAGGGTGGGGCGTTGGCCGTAGGGGTAGAGGGGCACCAGGGGCCAAAAGGGCCAAGCGGTATCGCGGCGAGGGTTAGACGAGGTAGAAGCGACGGTCATGGACAGGCTTATTATGGACAGTTTGGTCTTGGCAAGGAACGTTGAAAATAGTTTCTGACTCCCCTCTCCTCCCTGGGCTACCGCTTATACACAAGTTTCTATTCCGCTAAGGGGCTAGGGCTGATCCCCCCTAGCCCCCCTTAAAAAGGGGGGAACAGGATTCAAAGTCCCCCTTTTTAAGGGGGATTTAGGGGGATCCCCAAGGAATTGCGGAATGAAAACAAGATGTATATGAGTAGTAGCCTCCCTGGGAAAGAGGCTGAGGCTAAGGGCTAGTCTTGTTTATTCTAGGGCGGCTTTCCTTCCTAGCCCAGGATTATCTTCCTAAGCACCAGGGGGCCAGGGCGATAGAATTTGGGCAGACTTCGCCCCATTTTCTGTGGTACCCATGCTCAAAGACCTCAAACATTGGCTGTTGGCCCATTGGCTATGGTGCCTTTTGGCCTTGGCGGGGCTGCTGCTGGCCGATGCGGTGATTCACCTGCTGGCGGAGCGCCTATGGTTTGTGGAGGTGAACTACCTGGGGGTGTTTTGGCTCCAATTGCGGTCTCAACTACTGTTGGGGCTCATTCCCATTGGTTGCACTCTACTCTTTACCTGGGGCAACCTGGCCCTGGCCGACCGCACCACCCCCCTGCCGCCACCCTCGGAACGGGCCTCTAAAACCCAGGGGTTGGCCTTGATAGGGGTGCTGCTGCTGGCGGGAGTGCTCAGTGCCTTGGTGGGGGTGCAATTGGTATACCAAGGGCAAATTGCGGCGGATTTTTGGCGCGAAACCACCACCCTGTATGAATCCACCACGCCCCTGCCCCTGTGGCCCAAGCTGCAACTGTTTCAGGGGGTGGGGCAAATTTTGCTGGCCCAACCTGGGTTGATTGCAGCCCTAGGGATAAGCACGGTGGCTTTTGTCATCTATCCTCGCCAATTGGGGCGGCTGGCGGCAACACTGATGAGCCTGGGGTTTGGACTAATTGCGGCGAAGCAGTGGCCCATGGTGCTGCTGGCACTGAGCCCCGTGTCTTACAACGAAGCAGATCCCATTTTTGAACGAGACATTGGGTTTTATATTTTTCAACTGCCGCTGCTTCGCCTGCTGGAATTTTGGCTGATTGGCGTTCTGTTCTTCACATTTGTGGTCGTCTGCCTGGTCTACCTCTTGCGAGGGGGAACCCTCAGTCGAGGCTGGTTCTACGGCTTTTCCCTATCCCAGCAGCAGCACCTGTATACCCTGGCGGGTCTGTTGTTTATGATTACCAGCTTTAGCCACTGGCTGGGTCGTTACGACATCCTTTATTCCCGCGAGGGCGTGGTTTATGGGGCGGGCTATACCCACGTCCATGTGATGCTGCCCATGAACGGGGGACTGGCGCTGTTCACGCTGGCCCTGGGGTTGGTGTTTCTGTGGCGAGGGCTGCTGTGGCGACCCAACTACTTCAACCCCATGGGTAAGGTGTCGCGGCGGCAGGCGACAGGCCTATGGGGCTGGTTAAATTTGGACTGCACCAGCTTGTTGGTGAGCGGCATTTGTCTTTACCTGGTGCTGACCCTGCTGGGCCTAGTGTTGGCCCCAATGGCGTTGCAGCGGCTGGTGGTGAAGCCCAACGAACTTCAGCGGGAGCGACCCTACATCGCCAACTCCATTGCTCTGACGCGGGCCGCCTTTGACCTCGAGGCCATTGATTCGGAACCCTTTGACCCCAGCGGCGATCTAACGGTAGAGGACTTAGAGCGCAACGACCTCACCCTAGAAAATATCCGCCTGTGGGATCCGCGCCCGCTACTAGAAAGTAACCGCCAGCTTCAGCAAATCCGCCTCTACTACGAATTTAAAGACGCCGACTTCGACCGCTACAACATCCTCAACCAAGAGCGACGCTCGGAACGGCGGCAGGTGATGATTTCGGCGCGGGAACTCAACTACGAACGGGTGCCCGACATCGCCAAAACCTGGGTGAACGAGCACCTGGTTTACACCCATGGCTTTGGCTTCACCCTCAGCCCCGTCAACACCGCTGGCCCCGATGGTCTGCCCACCTACTTTGTGCGCGGCATCGACAACATCCCTAGCAGCGAGGAGGTGCGTCAGAGCATCCCCATCGGCGATCCGCGTCTGTATTTTGGGGAACTCACCGACACCTACATCATGACCAATACCCAGGTGTTAGAACTGGACTACCCCAGCGGCAACGAAAACATCTACACCACCTACCTTGGTCGGGGCGGCATTCCCCTGGGTAACCTCTGGCGACGGCTGCTGTTTGCCCGCTACCTCAAGGACTGGCGGATGCTCTTTACCGAGGATTTCACGGCCGATACCCGCCTTCTGTTTCGCCGCAACATTGCCGAGCGGGTCCGGGCCATCGCCCCCTTCCTGCGGTTTGATACCGACCCCTACCTGGTGACGGTGGACATCGGCAACCGATCCAGCCAGTGGGGCACCGGAGATGCCCAAGGTAGCACCCCGCCTAACCAGGTAGATTTCCAGCGGTTTGCCGACCGGGATCCCAGCTTCATCCAGGCCAACTTCAACACCCAAACCGGCGAAAACTACCTCTACTGGGTGATCGACGCCTACACCGTCAGCCGCCGCTACCCCTATTCCGATCCGGGCAACAACACCTTCAACTACATTCGCAACTCGGTCAAGGTAGTGGTGGATGCTTTCAATGGTTCCGTTGGCTTCTTTGTCTCGGAACCCAACGACCCAATTATCCGGGCCTGGAGCGGCATTCTTCCCGGCATGTTCGAGCCCCTAGAGGCCATGCCCGACGCCCTCCGCATCCACATCCGCTACCCCCAGGATTTGTTCTCGGTGCAGGCCGATTCCCTGATGACCTACCACATGACCGATCCCCAGGTGTTCTACAACCGGGAAGACCAGTGGCGCGCCCCCACGGAAATCTACGCCAGCGAAACCCAACTGGTGGATCCCTACTACTTGATCATGAAACTGCCCGAGGAAGACAGCGAGGAATTCATCCTGCTGCGACTGTTCACCCCCGCCCAGCGCAACAACCTGATCGCTTGGCTGGCGGCCCGTTCCGATGGCAACCGCTACGGGCGACGGCTACTCTACCGCTTCCCTAAGCAGGAACTCGTCTTTGGCCCAGAGCAGATCGAAGCTCGCATCAACCAAGATCCAGACATTTCCCAGCGCATTTCCCTTTGGAATACCGAGGGGTCGCGGGCGCAGCAGGGCAATTTGCTGGTGATTCCCATCGAGCAATCCCTAATTTATGTAGAGCCCCTTTACTTGGTGGCCGAGCAAAACCAACTACCCACCCTGACGCGGGTGATTATGGTCTACAAAAACCGCATCGCCATGGCCCCCACCTTGGCCGATGTGCTGTCCGCCATTTTCCGGCAAGAACCGCCCCCCACCCCACCCATCCTGCGAGAACTAGAGGACACCACCCCCAACGATGCACCGCCCCCAGCCCCCGTTGAAGGGGATCTACCCGTGGGCACCTCGACGGCCTAGAGCCCTAGATGAGGGGTTTTGTTACACTGGGTAAATCGCTGTTAATCCGGCGTTTTTCTTAGCCTGTAAGGATAGATTGGCATGACGGTTGCACCCTCACTCACCCCGCTGCTGAAGACCAACGACCTGCTTTCTAGGGAATACGGGGCCACCCGAAACCGCTTCGACCTCTCCTGGGAGCCAACCCTGGCGGCACTGCTGGGCCTGGGACGGTCGGCGGGGGCCGATTTTGTCGAGTTTTTCCTAGAGCGCAGCAACTACATTAGCTGTCAGGCCGAAGACGACGCGATTACCAGCATTTCGCCGCGCATCATCACCGGGGCCGGGGTGCGGGTGTTTTTGGGCAAAGCCGATTGCTACGTCAGCACCAATGACCTGAGTTTTCAGGGGTTGAAGTCCGCCCTAGATAAGGCGCTGGGCATCATGGGCCTGACCCTGCCGGGGCCAGCGGCGAATATTTCTGAAATTAACCTAGAACTGCTGCGCGACTACGCCAGCGCCCGCTCCAAGGATGAGTGGCTGGCCAACTGTAGCTCCATGCAGGAAATGGGCGATGTGCTGCTGGCCGCTAACGACGCCCTGGCCAAAAACGCCAGCCATGTGCAGTCTCGCCGTGCCGTCTATTTCCGCGATTGGCAGGAAGTTCTCGTTGCCGCCAGCGATGGCACCTTTGCCCGCGACATTCGCCTCACCCAGTCCGTCGGCTACAACCTGCTCTGCGCCGATGGCGAACACCGTTCCTCCATTGGTCAGCGGGCCGGAGACACCAGCAACCCCGCCTTTTTGCGCGAGTGGGACTACGAAACCGTGGCCCAATCCGTGGGCGAATCCGCCGGGAAAATGCTCTACGCCGACTATGTGGAATCCGGCAGCTATCCGGTAATCATGGCCAACCAGTTCGGGGGCGTGATCTTCCACGAAGCCTGCGGCCACCTGCTAGAAACCACCCAGATCGAGCGGGGCACCACGCCTTTCATCGACAAAAAAGGCGAAAAAATCGCCCACGAAAACCTGACCGCCTGGGATGAGGGCCTCTCCCCCGACGCCTTTGGCACCATCGACATGGACGACGAAGGCATGCCCGCCCAGCGCACTCTGCTGATCGAAAACGGCATTCTGCGCAACTTCCTCTCCGACCGAGCTGGCTCCATGCGCACGGGCCACCCCCGCACGGGCAGCGGTCGCCGCCAGGGCTACACCCACGCCGCCGCCTCCCGGATGCGCAACACCTACATCGCCCCTGGGGATTATTCCCTAGAGGAACTGTTCGCCTCCGTGGACAAGGGCATCTACTGCAAAAAGATGGGCGGCGGCAGCGTTGGTGCCACGGGCCAGTTCAACTTCGGCGTCGATGAAGCCTACCTAATCGAAAACGGCAAAATCACCAAACCCCTCAAAGGGGCCACCCTGATCGGCGAAGCCACCGAGATCATGAACAAAATCTCCATGTGCTCCAACGACCTCGGCCTCGCGGCAGGCTTCTGCGGCTCCATCAGCGGCAGCGTCTACGTCACCGTCGGCCAACCCCACCTCAAGGTAGACTCCATCACCGTCGGGGGCCGTTAACGCGATGGGTTATTGGTGATTCGTAATTGGTAACTCGTAGGGTGCATTCGCGAAGCAATGCACCAACCAGCTTGATTCCATCCACAATCACCCAACCGCAGGGGCGCAGTCTCCTCGCCCTACCAAACCTTGGGTAAACCATTCAATCCATGGTGGGCAGTGCCCACCCTACTCCCTACTCCCTACTTCCCACTCCCT
>CAZWNR010000282.1:0-5837 GCA_964635665.1 uncultured bacterium
AGTGGAGGGTAAGCTGGCCGCTGCCGCTGTGGGAGAGGCGACCCATGGCCTGAATCAATCCGGTGAACATGGCGGTGGAATGGGTGAACGATAACAATAGGGCAGGGAAATGTGGAGAGGCCTTAAAATCTCAGATCCAGGATCGCTCAGGGAGGGTAGGATCAGGGCATACTGAGTTAGCAGGAGTTTGATTTCAGGTTACCCTGTGCCGTGGACGACTGCATTCAGCGGCCTAGCCCAGGGATAGACGAACCCCGTGATGGCGTCATTGAGGGGCGGTCTAATGCCGCGACGGAGAAAACCGAATACAAACCGTCCTATACCGATGGCCCATTTCCTAGACATACTACTTCAATACCCTGAGGCAGGGGGTTTATCCTGCCCATCCCTGGAGCCAAGAGGCTAAGCCAATGATTGAAATGAAAGTCGCCGGGATTGCCCTTGACGCAGTATCACGTAGCCCTGTGATCCTGCTGCGGGACACCACGGAGCGGCGGCAGCTTCCGATCTACATTAGCCGAGAGCAGGCCGGATCCATCATCGGGGCACTGGAGAATCAGGTGTCGCCCCGTCCCCTCACCCACGACCTGTTTGTCAACCTGATCGAAGACTGGGACATGACCCTGGAACGGGTGGTGATCCACGCCCTGCGGGACAACACGTTCTATGCCCTGCTAACCCTGGTGAAGGGCGAAACCCGCCGCGAACTAGATGCCCGCCCCAGCGACGCCATCGCCATTGCCCTGCGCCTGGATGCGCCGATTTGGGTGATGGAGGAAGTGGTGGCCGAAGCCTCGATGCCCGTGGATCGGGATGCGGACGAGGCCGAAAAGCAAGCCTTCCAAGCCTTTTTGGCCAACCTCAGCCCATCAGATTTCATTCAGCGGGGTGGACGTTCCTCCACCAGCAACGACGCCTTTGATAGCTAAGCCCTTGACCGTTCAGCCTGTGATAGCGCACGATTCCCCTGCCCCGATACCCATGCAGTATCGGCGGTTTGGCAAAACAAACCTGAGCCTGTCGGTGTTTTCCCTAGGCACCATGCGTGGGTTGGATAACCCAGACACCTTTGAGGCCACCCTAGAACGGGCGCTAGAACTCGGCATCAACCACATCGAAACGGCACGGGGCTATGGGCCGAGCGAACGTTGGCTGGGGAACTGGCTACACCGTCGGGGAAAGCCCCAAAACCTAGTGCTGACCACCAAAATTCCGCCCCAGCCCAGCCGGGAAGCCATGGCCCAGTTGTTGACCGATTCCCTAGAACGACTGCGAGTTGATCGGGTAGACTGCCTTGCTATCCATGGCCTCAACACCCCAGAACACCTTGCCTGGGTGCAGAATCCCGACGGCTGCATGGCCGCTGTGCACCAGGCTCAAGAGGACGGCAAAATTGGCCATGTTGGATTTTCCACCCACGGCCCCCGCGAGGTAATCCAGACCGCCATGGGAACGGGGCTGTTTAGCTTTGTGCTGCTGCATTACTACTACTTTTTTCAGCGCCATGCCCCGCTGATTGACCTAGCCCAGGCGCTAGACCTCGGTGTGTTCATCATTTCCCCCGGCGACAAAGGCGGGATGCTCTATACGCCGCCGGACACTCTGCGGCAGGTTTGTCAGCCCTTTGAACCGCTGTTTCTCACCTATCGTTGGCTGCTGAGCCAGCCGGGGATCACCACCCTCAGCACCGGGCCAGCCTGCCCTGGGGAACTGGATTTTTTAACGGAACTGGCCCACCGCACCGATCCCCTCACCCCCGCCGAAGCCGAAGCCCTCGCCCGATTGGATCAACGTCCTGCCGCTGTCCTAGGGACTGACCTTTGCCGCCAGTGCTACGACTGCCTGCCCTGTCCAGAGGACATTCACATCCCCGAAGTGCTGCGATTGCGAAACCTGGCCCTAGCCTACGACATGCAAGCCTTTGGCGAGTACCGCTACCGCATGTTTGAAAATGCAGGCCACTGGTTCCCTGGGCGCAAGGCCAACCGCTGCACCGACTGCGGCGACTGTTTGCCTCGTTGCCCTGAGAATCTCAACATTCCCGCCCTGCTGCGCGACACCCACGACCGCCTCAAAGGCCCAGACCGCCGCCGATTGTGGGATGACTAGGGCTGAACGGGCCGTTCCCGACGGTGCAGGGTTTGGGGAATGTACCCGACCGGCAAGGCGTTAGCCCACGGTTTGGGGAACTGGGGACTTGAGACCTTGTTCTATAGGTTTGCCCGGTTGCAGGAGGGTAAGCCGAAGTTGCTGTCGAACCTCGCTGTCCAGGTAATGCTTCTGGTAAGTTTGCCACTGCCGCCAGGATTGATGACGGCTTTGGGTGAGAAGGTCTCGCAGGGCTGGCATTTTCCGGTGGGCATCGGGCTTGGCCTGGGCGATAAAGTCTTCCAGTACCACGCTGTCTTGAAGGTAGCCGAGGGTGTCTTGCATGGCGCTGAGGCGTTCCAAATCGGCCTCCAGGGCATCGCCGTAGAGGGGGGCCACCACCCGCAGTTGGTAGCGCACCCGCTTAACTTGCTTGCGTAGGCTGTGGAGCAGGTAGCCATCCTCGGCAATCAGGGCATCGGCAGCGGCCATACTCAAGCGAGGGCGCACCGTTGGGCCGTGGTCTGTGACCTTTGCCCCCACCCACCAGCCGGGATGCAGCCACAGGTCACTAACGAGGGGCAGCACCACGTCTGGAATCACCATCGCCGCCGAACAATGGCCCAGGGGTTGATAGGCGGGTTTTTTAGCCCAGGCTCCCAGGGCTTGCTTCATGGCGTGGTAGGCGTCGCTGGTCAGCAGTTTTTTCACATCCTTAAAGGCGTGCTGGCGGGCTTGGGCGAGGTGATTGATCACCGCCAGCAACTCCACCTGTTCCTCCTCCGGCAGGTGGGGCAAATACTGTTGGCGCAGGGTGTCGCCAATCACGTCTAAATCCCGCAGTTGCCCCAGCCGCCGCCCAATTTTGGCCACCTTAGGCTCTTGGCCTGCCTTAGGTAGGACAATACCGATCTCAAATACCTGAAGGGCCGTTCGTAGCCGTCGTAGCCCCACCCGCATTTGATGTAAGTCTTCGGGGTCAGTATCGGTAAGCACTGCCGCTTCGTAGGAAGTAGCTTGCTTCAAATATTTGGCAATGGCACCCTGGGCCAATGTCCCAAAGGTTTGGCTGACCATGATATGTTCCTGAACAACCTTTTAAATCTTAGACCCGGAGGTTTTGGAAATGACCTAACTGCTGCTTTTTGTAACGTTGAGTCGGCCTGTGCCTCTTCTCTTTCTGCCTACTTCTACCCTTAGATGGTGTATCGATTGTGCTGAACTCTAGGGGGTGGTTCCTACCTAGAAACCAGGTAGACGCTAGGATAAATAAAGCTTACTTTTTCGGTATCGTCATTTGTGTCGAACCCCATGTCTCCTGGCCCAGACCCGTGGTTAGCTGGCTCAACGGACGTTCCTCGGCGGTGGCTCGTTCAGGTCTGTCAACATCGATCCTGCTTGCGAAATCAGGCTGCCGAAGTGTTGGTGGCCTTTCAAGCCCATCAATCGGCCAATATTTTAGTGGCAGCAAGTGGCTGTATGGGGCAGTGTAGTTCTGGGCCAACGGTGCGTATTTTGCCCGACGATATCTGGTATTGCCGTCTGCGCCCTGGGGATGTAGCGACCATTGTGGATCAGCACTTTGGGCAAGGTCAGCCTGTATCGGCCCACCTTCACCCTCGCTTTCATGCTTTGCCGGAAGCCTAGGGTGTTGATGGCTGCCGTGACTTACCCCCCAGTCTCTCTATCGACGACCGCAGATGACAAACCCCTGTGCTGAAAGGGTGTGGTTCAGCCTTTGGTCATTGGTTGATGCGGTTCATTTACTCGGTATCCAGCCAGCCAATGCGACCGGGGGGCCAGAAGCGCACGGTGGCTTTGCCAATGATGTTCTCGGCGGGCAAAAAGCCCCAGGCATGACTGTCGTAGCTGCTGTTACGGTTGTCACCTAATACTAGGTAGTGGCCTTCGGGTACCTGCTCTGGCCCCCATCGGTAATCGGGCGGGGCCTGAATATAGTCCTCAACTAGCGCTTCGCCATTGATAAAGACCTGTCCATCGCGAATCGTAACCTCTTCGCCCGGAAGGCCAATTACCCGTTTAATAAAGGCGTCACGGCGTTTGCCGGGAGGGGTGAGGCTGTCAGGGGGCCAAAAAACAACGATATCTCCCCGCTCGGGCGAATTGAAGCGGTAGCTAATTTTTTCTACCACCAGGCGGTCGTTCACCTCTAGGGTGGGCAGCATGGAGCCAGAGGGAATGTAGCGGGCCTCGGCCACAAAATGACGGATGCCAAAGGCCAACACCACGCTGAGGCCAATGGTTTGAAGCACTTCTACCCAAGGATTGGGTACAGAGGCTGGTTTTTTATCGGGGGTTTGAGACAACGCGGGATCAGGGGATGAGTTGGGTTTGGGGGTATCGGGCACGGCAGCGATCCTGGAAAACGAACGAACTGGAGAGGGTGAAGGCGCACAGTCTCCACAACCGAGCCGCCGGATTAGGCCAATTACCCACCCGGAGCAATGCTTCGATCATACCCATAGATGCTGGGAATGGAATAAAGTTGCCCGAGATGTTTTTGGATCCAGCTAGTATGAGCTGGGTAGCAGATCGTCGCTCCAGAGGCCCTTTTCCTCTAGCCAGGGGCGGCTGTAGATGCGCGATTGGTAGCGGGAACCGCCATCGCAGAGGACGGTGACAATGCGGTGGCCGGGGCCGAGGCGCTGGGCCAATTGCACGGCGGCAGCAACGTTGATACCGACGGATCCACCCATAAATAGGCCGTCTTTGTACAGCAATTGGTAGAGCACCTTCAGGGCTTCGGGGTCGGTGATTTGAATGGCGTCGTCGATGGGGACGTCTTCCATGTTGGCGGTGATGCGGCTGTTGCCGATGCCCTCGGTGATGGAGTTGCCCTGGATGTTGACTTCCCCGGTTTTGATGAAGCTATAGAGGCCACTGCCCATGGGGTCGGCGACGACGCATTGAATGTTGGGGTTCTTCTCTTTTAGGAATAGGGCGGTTCCGGCGTAGGTGCCCCCGGTGCCTGTAGCAGCCACCCAGGCGTCTACGGTGCCGTTGGTTTGCTGCCAAATTTCGGGGCCAGTGGTGGCATAGTGGGCTTGGCGGTTGGCCAGGTTATCGAACTGGTTAGCCCAAATGGCGTTGTCCAACTCCTCGGCGAGGCGGCCCGATAGTTTGACGTAGTTGTTAGGGTCGCGGTAGGGCACGGCGGGCACGGTGCGCACTTCGGCCCCCAGGGTTCGCAGCAGGTCAATTTTTTCCTGGGACTGGGTATCGGGGATAACGATCAGGCAGCGGTAGCCCTTGGCGTTACAAATGTGGGCGAGGCCAATGCCTGTGTTGCCAGCGGTGCCTTCCACAACGGTGCCCTCCGGCTTCAGCAGGCCTTTTTTCTCGGCGTCTTCAATAATATAGAGCGCCGCCCGATCCTTCACAGAACCGCCCGGGTTGAGGAATTCCGCTTTGCCCAAAATCTCGCAGCCCGTGGCCTCACTGATGCTGTTGAGGCGGATGAGTGGGGTGTTTCCAATCGTATCGACAAAGCCGCGTTTGATATCCATTCCAGTGGTAGCCGTTGACAACAGTGCCCCCACAAAGTCCCTGGGGCCAAGGGTACGCTTCTTCATCCTACGGTGAAATGGTCGGCTTCTCGGCTAGAATCAGGGTGCTTTTACCTATCCTTGTAAACCCTTCCTAGCGGTTTGTTGATAGTTGGCTGACAGCCTGCCGACGCTCCTGATCTCTGTCCCTGGCTTCTGTCGAACCTGCGCTTCAGCCTTCCC